>JASFIT010000016.1:0-23347 GCA_050122535.1 Desulfobacteraceae bacterium
GCCGCCCACCCCCCAACCCTCCCCTCTCCGGGGCGTAAGCTTCACATGTCGGAGGCCTTCAAGAGATAGTTTTCCGGCCAAGCAGCGCCAAAATAATCGGGCCCAAGGCCACAACAACCCCCATAGCGATAAAGGCGGCCCCCCAAGAGTTAACAGTCTGGCCACTGCCGGTGGCATCCAAAACCATCCCTATCACCAGAGGAGACAGGGATGCGATGGCGAAACCCAGCAGGGACTGAATCGCCATGGTGGCGCCGCGCCGTTCAGGTTCTGCACTTAACACGGCCCCCGTATGAATGGCACCTGAGTCAGCTGTGACTAGCATGGTATAAAGCACGCATAGGACTGCAACAATGGGGTAGGGTAGGGCCGCTGTATAACCAAACCCAAAGGCGAAAAGCGCGGAAAACCACATGATGAGCGTAAGAATCCGACGGCGACCAAATCGAAAGGCCAATTCTGCGCCCCCCACATTGGCGCCCACGGCCACAAGAGCCGCCAATGCGGCAACAGTGGCAGGAGTCCAGTGGCCCTCCTCTGCGGGCCGAAGGCTTAGGCTGAAAGCGAGGAATGCCACCATCCACGAACGCATGGCAAATAGCTCCCACATGTGTGCTGCATAAGCCAAAACGTAAGACATGGCCTTTCGATTACGCAAGACGGGTCGAAAATCCAGGAGACGGGTGTCTGGTGTTTCGCTGGGTTCAGGAGTTTTGGGTCGGACCGAGGTGCCAGCAAGGACCAGAGCGACCGCGGTGCTCGCTGCTGCAAAAACAAAGGCCCAGCGCCAGCCAAAGCGGGCACCCAGTTCACCTGCGCCAAAAAAGGATAAGCTTGTGCCTATGCCGAAAGTGGCGGTATAGATGGGGACGGCACGCGCCTGTGCCGTTCCGTGCAGACGGTCCACCAGCATCTTGAGCCCCGGAATATAGGTGCCAGCAAGTCCTAACCCACCGAAGGCACGGAAAACACAAGCCGTCCAGAATCCATGTGCATACAGGGCAAAACCGAGCGCCCCCAATGCCGTAACTGCCACGGAGGCAAGATAGACGCGGCGTGCGTCTACCCGGTCCGTGAGACTGGCCAGCACAGGCACAGCCACCGTGTACCCGGCATAGTAGATTCCATTGATCCAGCCTGCCTCGGTATGGGTCAAGCCCCATTCCTGAAAGAACCGGGGAAGGAGGGCGGGGAAAGCAAAAACGCCTGCCATGCCAAGCACCTCGGCAATGCACATGATAAGGATTAAACGGGTGGCAGATTGGGAGCTTTCCATGACCGACTATATAGTCCTTAATATTTTAAAGCGGAAGAAAAAAAATGCGAAATGGCCCAGGGTTTGGTGAACGGTTCTTAATGCGAGATATTGTACTTGACAGATTCAGAAATCTTATACAATATACATTGTACAAAATACAAGAGTAAAGACGGCGGATGAGAAATGGCCAGAAATGCCCCCATAAAACAGGTCCTAGATCGCCCAAACCTGAGAGACCACGTTTACGAAATTCTAAAGAAAGAGATAATCTTGAGAAGGATTAAACCGGGCGAAAAAATCAACGAAGAGGAACTGGCAAAGACACTACAGGTGAGCCGCACGCCCGTCCGAGAGACCTTGCTTCGTTTGGAACATGAAGGTATCGTGGAAATCATACCCAGGCGGGGCGCTTTTGTTGTCTCTCAATCCAAACAGAAAGTTATGGATATCCTCCAGGTCAGGGAAGTGCTGGAGGGGCTTGTTACGAGGTTGGCTACGGAGAACATGGACGAGCGAATCCTTAACCGACTTAGGAATTGTCTCAAGAAGATCAGTTCCACCAAGAACGATGAGGATATGCTGTTAAAGTACCCTGCTGCGGATGTGGAGTTTCATTCTCTTCTGCTGGAGGCTTCCAAGAACGATGTGCTCAAGAACATGATGGAAATCGTGAACAGTCACCTTCAGGTGATCAGGCTCCGAACAGTCGTTTTACCAGGCAGGGCCAAGCAGACCGTCAAAGAGCACTACAGGATTCTGGGGGCCATTGAAAAAGGGGATGCGGTGTCTGCTGAAAGCATGATGAGGAAGCATGTGGAAAGTGTAAGGAAGGACGCCTTAAAGAATATTGATCTCATGGAATAGAAAGGAGTAAGCGCATGGCCGAATTTAGCTATCAATTGGTGGAAGATGTGGCCAAAGAGCTCTATATTAGGGCACTAAAATATCTCCCTCCTGACGTGAAAGAGGCCTTACAGAAGGCCTACGAAAGGGAGACCCATGAGACGGCCAAGGAGATTTTTAGAACCATCCTCAAGAACCTTGAGATTGCCGAGGAAAAGAGTCTATTGATCTGCCAGGACACAGGCCTTCCCATCTATATGGTCACGATAGGGAGTAAATTTCCCGTGGATGGTGCCAAGGTGGCCAAAGCCCTGGATAAAGGCGCGGAACGGGCTACCCTAGAACACCCCTTTCGGGGCAGTTCCACCCATCCGCTCACCCGGATCAATCCTCAGACCAGCGTGGGCAAAGGACTGCCGGTTATCCATTGGGAATTCGATGAGGAGGCGGACTATCTGGATATCCTCATGGTGCCCAAGGGGTCCGGTTCTGAGAATATGAGCGCCATGAACATGTTTATACCGGCCGATGGTGTCAAGGCCCTGAAGAAGTTTGTGATCGATAGAGTGATCACATCCGGATCTAATCCTTGCCCCCCCGGGATCATAGGCGTGGGAATAGGCGGCACAGCTGACTTGGTAAGCATCCTGGCCAAAAAGGCTATTGTGCGGCCCGTTGGTTCAAGCAACCCGGAGCCCGAAATGGCTCAGATGGAAAAGGATCTAACAGAGGCCATTAACGCGACTGGATTGGGACCTATGGGCCTTGGAGGCGATACGACCACCCTGGCAGTTCATATTGAGAACGCCTATACCCATATCACACAGAATCCTGTCGCTGTGAACACCCAGTGTTGGCCGGCCCGAAGGGCCCGCGCAAAGATATTTGCGGACGGAAAGGTAGAATACGGTTTCTAGATCCGGAAAGGAGAAGAAAAATGGCACATTACAATCTGACCACACCCCTTTCAGAGGATGACGTGAGGCAGTTGAAGGTCCGTGACACGGTGATTGTGAACGGCCATATTTTTGGAATTCGCGATGCAACCCAGATTCGCATGTTTGACCAGCAACAGGAGCCGCCTGTGGATCTCAAAGGGGCCATCTGCATACATACAGCCCCAAGCTTGAGAAAAGTGGGTGATAGATGGGAGAAAATCTCTATCGGGACAACAACGAGTACCCGGATGGAACGATTTACCCCTCCTCTCATCGAAAAATATGGCGTGCGGGCAGTCGTTGGGAAAGCGGGTTTGCTTGAGGGAAGTCTGGATGCGATGAAGACGTTTGGTGCCTGCTATCTTGCAATTGTGGGCGGAGCTGCAGCCCTTGAGACAACCCAGATAGAGGAGGTGGAGGAGGTCTACTGGGAGGACCTGCATCCAGAAGCCATCTACAAGTTTCGAGTAAAGGACTTTGGTCCTTTGATCGTGGCAATGGATTCGCACGGGAATCATCTCTATTTTGATGTGAAAAAACAGATTGCACAGAGACTTCCTGAACTGTACAAAAGCTTGGGGGTGGAATAGATACGAGCCCCTTGAGAGCCTTTGCCGCAATTCTACAAAGCTGTCATTCCGGGCGAGCCCAGGGATTGTGGGGGAGACCCGGAATCCAGGGAAGTGGGAAAAACCAAATCATTCTGGATCCCGGCTCGCATCCCGCTTCCGTCTTCGCTGAAGCTTCGCCGGACAGGCCGCGGGATTTGGCCGGGATGACGAATTGTGACACAGTCTCTTGGGTTAGGGGACACGTAAAAGGAATGTTATGACTTCCGAACGCATCCTCATAGTCCTTAGCTGATATATGACAGGGAGAAATTCTTATGGTCGGCAATGAAATGGCTCTTTCACTGGCATTTAGAGCCAAAACGCAGGTCTGGACCACGATCGGGATGTGGGCTTGGATTCTCCACCGCCTTACCGGACTTGGGCTCGTGCTCTATATATTCATTCACATCGTTTTGATGAGTTCATCTCTGCTGAGAGGTCAGCAGGCCTTCGACGCCATGCTAACGCTTTTAATGCGTCATCCTGTTTTCGAAGTTTTAGACACGTTATTACTAGGCGCAGTTCTTTACCATAGCTTCAACGGCATTCGAATACTGTTGTTTGATCTAGGTGTTGGAATCGGCGTAAAGAGTCAGAAAGTTTTGTTTTGGATCTTCATGACAATAGCAGCCATCTTATGGGTGTGGTCTATTGCCGTGAAATTCTAAGAGACGAGGTTGGGTAGCTGTGAACGCTTGGACCTGGTTACTGCAGAGAATCAGTGCATTTGTATTGCTAATCGTTCTTGGATTGCACATTTTGTTTTTGCATTTTGCTCACGGGGGAGACGTGCTTCACTATAGTGAGATAATCAAAAGACTGGGCACACCCGTCTTCATCACACTGGATATTCTTCTCCTGATTTTCGGTCTCTATCACGCCCTTTATGGCGTGTATGCTGTTTTCCTTGACTTCGGTTTTGGATTGAAAACAAGAGTTGTCGTGCTTTGCTTGTTGATTGTAGCAGGCATGAGTTTCATGGGCTTTGGCATTTATGGGTTTTGGGCCTTTATCGGCTCGAATGCGTAATTAATGGTGAGGCAAAGATTATAAATCCCACCGTCCGTTCCCTCTCGACAGGCTCGGGCTCACTCGAGACGCAGAGGGCACAGAGAAAATTGTAACAAGAAATAGGGGGCATGCTTGTTTAACATTGCCCGGAAGATGGTCTTAAGAAAACAATGAATTCATTCATTATTTTCTTAAGACCATCTCCCAGTGTTCAACCTCGCGTCGCGGGATTGAACCCCGCTTTGCGGGGATGTTAAACAGTCGTTACTGCGATCACATTGAGACAATATCTTCCATCTTACTCCGTGTGCTCTGCGTCTCTAACGAGTCCCGTGATATGATGGACGAGTGGGCGGTTATGATTGAGAGAGAGGAAATGGTTGAGGAATTGCGTGTCAAAGTCTTTCGTTTCAATCCGGACAGTGATATTGCCCCTGGATTCGATAACTTCCAATTTCCAAGTTTTGAGAATATGTCCATCTTGGATGTGGTCATGCACATCCAAAACTACCTGGATAAGTCCCTTTCTTTCAGGTTTTCTTGTCGTGTGGGGATGTGTGGCTCATGTGCCATGTATATTAATGGAAGACCCCGTTTGGCCTGTAGAACGCAGGTGTCCAGCCTGAGAACACAAAAAATAACCCTCATGCCCCTGCCCAATTTCCCTATTATTCGCGATCTGGTCATGGATATGGAGCCTTTTTTCGAAAAATGGAAAAGGATTAAGCCCTATTACGTCCCTCAGAAAGAGATTGCAGAGCCGGCTATCGTACCTCCGGGGGCAAAAGAGCGAGAGTTCATCGACGACATGCTGGACTGTATCACCTGCGGTGCCTGCTATTCAGCCTGTTCAATGGTGGCCACAAATGAGGAGTTTCTAGGGCCTGCCATTCTAAACCGGGCTTACACCTTAATAGCAGATAAACGGGATGCCATAAGAGTGGAACGATTAAAGGTTGTGGACCGCTCATTTGGGGTCTGGCGTTGTCATACGCAGTTCAACTGTGCGGAAGTCTGTCCCAAAAACATTGTACCTACGAAGTCGATTCAGAATCTCAAGAGACGCTGTGTGCTAAGTAAATTCGGATTCCATAGATAATGATTCACCGCTGAGGCGCAGAGGGCGCGGAGGGGAAATTTTTTCTCCTGCCGGTGAGAGGCCGGCAGGAGAAAAGTTCCTCAGCCATCGAATCTCTTGGTTGTGCCCATAATTTTCGCTCGATTTCCTTAGTTAAGCGTTTTTGTTTGAATTGAAGTGGGACTCATTTTGGCTATGTTTTCTAGTTCCAGTTGCGGCTCAAGTTGAACCTCTGAATCAGAATCAGGCTGATTCTTTTTGCTTTCCGCCCTCTCAGCGGAAAGCAAAAATATACGGATCTCAGCGGCCTCTGCGTCTTTGCGGTGAATTATTCAGAATGAATACGAGGAGTGTGTAGAGCGTGGAAGTCATCAAGGCAGATGCGTTGATTTTGGGAAGCGGAGGAGCAGGCTTATTTGCCGCTTTGCATCTTTATGATAACAATCCCCATCTAAATATTATCCTTGCCACTAAAGGTTTAATGGGCAAGAGCGGATGCAGCCGCATGGTGCAGGGCGGTTTCAATGCCGTATTGAATGAAAAGGACTCTTTGGACAAGCACTTTGCGGACACGTTGAAAGGGGGAGCCTTTATCAATGATCAGGAGCTGGCCTGGACCCTGGTTAATGATGCACCCTCAACCATTCATGAATTGGAAGTGAAGGTCGGTTGTTTTTTTGATCGAGACACAGATGGGAGGATCCACCAAAAGGCCTTTGCCGGTCAGTCCTTTGACCGAACTGTCCACGTGGCAGATTTGACCGGAATTCAAATTATTGGCCGTCTCACCGATCAAATATACGCGCGAAATATTACGGTTCTTGAAGAAACCCGGGGATTGGATCTGCTAACCACTGAGGACGAAAAAGGGGTCGTTGGGGCGGTGCTTGCCAATATCAGAACAGGCGAGATGTTCGTGGTGAACGCCAAAGTGACGATCGTGGCAACGGGCGGTGCCGCATCCATGTACAAGATCTCCGCGCCTTCCGTGGACAAAACAGGTGACGGAATGGGCATGTGCTTCAGGGCGGGTGCCGAGTTTGTTGATATGGAAATGGTTCAATTCCACCCTACTGGCTTGATTGCTGGCCAGTCTCGTTTAAGTGGAAGCCTTTTGGAAGAGGGTCTCAGAGGTGCCGGGGCCCGGCTTTATAATGGTTTGGGCGAACGCTATATGGAAAGGTACGACCCTGAGCATTTGGAAAGATCGACTCGTGACCGGGTCGCAAGGGCCGGTTACATGGAGATCATGGCAGGGCGGGGTACAAGGAACGACGGGATCTACCTGGACGCAAGCCACCTGGGTGCCAGGTTTGTGGAAGAAAAATTCCCTGGTATGGTGGAAAGGGTCAAAGACATTGGCAAGGACTTGGCCAGGGAAAAGGTGGAGATCACGCCCACCTCCCACTACCAGATGGGTGGGGTGAAGATAGACGTCCACTGCAGAAGCAATCTGAAAGGTCTCCTGGTGGCTGGTGAAGACGCAGGTGGGACGCATGGCGCCAATAGACTGGGTGGGAACGGGATATGCGATTCCACCGTATTTGGTCGCCGGGCAGGAGATATGGCTGCGGAACTGGCCTTGCGAGAAAACCTACGTCCGTTCAACGAATCCCAAGCAGAGGAAATCAGGATGCGTTGGCTAAGGCCCCTTCTGATCGATTCAGGCCAGGATATCTATCCCATCCGTGAGGAGATGAAGAACCTCATGTGGGAAAAAGTGGGTCTCGTGCGGACTGGCACACAAATGGAAGAGGCGGTCCGTCGACTGGATGAGATTGCGCAAGATATGGAGCATGCTCGTGTGGAAAACAGACACCTCATTAGATACAACATGGAATGGCAGAATATCATAGATGTGACCAACTCGATCACCGTGTGCAGAATGGTGGCCAACTCTGCCTTGCAGAGGGAGGAGAGCAGAGGGGCCCACTACAGGGAGGACTTTCCTGAACTGGACAATAAGGGTTGGTTAGTAAACATACATCTAATTAGAAAAAGCGAAAGCGACATGACACTCACAACCAAACCCGTTAACCTAACTCGCCTCAAGACGGAAGATCCAGAAAATCTCAGATAATGAACGCCCCCGGCTAAGCCTCCCGAGAGCATTCGAGAGGCGCTTTATAAAATCCTGCAAGGGATTTTATTTCAGATCAGCGAGGTTAGCCCATGACTCAATTCATTGGTTTTCCAAGGCCTGATGGGTCTGTAGGCATACGCAATCATATCCTCCTTTTAGGTTTGGATCACCCGGGCGTGAACGTATGTCACAAAGTGGCCGGACTGGTCAAGGAGACGCTGCTCGTTTTTCCTGGCTCTCAAGAGGGAGGTGTTTTGCGGGGAGTGATGGGGCATCCGAACGTGGCCGGAATTGTGATGGTGGGAGAAGGCTTTGAGGAGCAGGATGTGGACAGCCTTATTTCGGAGCTGGACAGATCTGGAAAGCCGCACGGGTTCATCGACATGGGCGGAATGGGTTTCATGGAAGCTATGGCCAGGGCGACGCACACTGCAATGGATATGGTCCAGGATGTGAGTACCCATCGCCGGGAGTTGGTCAGGTTTTCTAAACTGTTGCCGGTCCTGTTCCACGCACCTGATGATTTGACGACAGAGGTGTTGGTCAGCTTCATGAAACGGCTAGAAGAGGAAAATGGACGCTGCCTATGGGTAGGAAAAGGGGCCAAGAACCAGAAGTCCTTGAATGCAGAGATCAAAACAAATCTGGTAGGAGACGTGGGAATTGGAGAGGCTCCCGGGCCGCATCCTGGGGTTTATAGGTACATGGGCCCTGAAAGCCAAAAGGCGATTTTTAGGACTATTCTGGTATCGGGTGCCCAGATTATGGTATTTCCCTCTGGCACGAGGCAATTCATGGCCAGTGCCCTAATCCCTGGGCTCAGTTTCTCGTGTGGCCCAGATCCCGGCGCCGACCAGGTCTGTGACCTAAATTTGGGGCAAAAGGAGGATAGAAACCTCTCAAGTGAGGACGCAAGCCTCCTGTTGTTCAGTGAAATACTCGCCACCGCATCAGGTAAGCTCACAAGGCAAGAGGTATTGGGAGACGTGCTGATGATATGATGCCCAACTTTGCCGCTGGCCACACAAAAATGTTGACACGTCGCCCCCCTGTTTAATAGATTAGCCCCTTCTCTAAGATCGTCCATATTTAATAACCAAAAGACTATGAAAAAAGAGGACTTAAGGTAATTTTTTAACTTTTCACTTGAATAAGAGAGCGGGGATGGATGGCATCTTTTTAGATTCCCCTCCCTCCATAGGCTGTGTCGCAATTCGACAAAGCTGTCATTCCGGGCGAGCCCAAAGATTTTGGGCGAGACCCGGAATCCAGAAGGATCCTGAAATATCAAATCATTCTGGATCCCGGCTCGCATCCCGCTTCCGTCTTCGCTGAAGCTTCGCCGGACAGGCCGCGGGACTTGGCCGGGATGACGAATTGAGACAAAGCCTCTCAAGAGGAGGGAGATTGTTTTTAGGTTGAACGAAAAATGGCCCAGCCTTTAGGGTGGGGAAGTTCACTTGAAGACCAGTTGGGAGTTGATGAATGAAACGTTATGATCCAGATGATGTGAAAGAGATCGTTTTAGAGATAGCTAAGGCAGCTGGCGTGTCTGACCAGGACGCGGAAACGTTGGCCGATTCTCTGGTGGATGCAGATATACATGGGCTATCTACCCACGGGGTTTCACGTGTGAATATTTATATTCGCAGGATTCAAAAGGGATTAATTGACCCGAAAGCGAAAATCTCTTTTGATAACAAACGAAGTTCTGTAATGGCTGTAGATGCGGGAAATGGCTTGGGGCAGGTGCAGGCTTCCAAGGTATTGGAACACTTGATCTCCATGGCAAAGGCGGGTGGGATTGCGGCATCGACCATACGAAATTCTCAGCATTTCGGTGCGCTCTCCTATTATTGCAACAGGGCCGCGCAGGAAAACATGATCTTGGTA
Source organism: Desulfobacteraceae bacterium (assembly GCA_050122535.1). Taxonomy (GTDB): domain Bacteria; phylum Desulfobacterota; class DSM-4660; order Desulfatiglandales; family HGW-15; genus JASFEQ01. Next base: position 9,716 of record JASFIT010000016.1, read on the forward strand.
GCCATGACCACTGCTGAGCCGTCCATGTCTCCTGAAGGGGGATGCGAGGCCTACTTTGGAACAAATCCCATAGCCGCCTCTTTCCCGACCGGCAAGGCGTTTAATTTTGTCAGGATCGACCTGTCCACTTCCCTTGTTGCTCGCGGCAATATCATCACTGCCCAGAAAGAAGGCAAAGCCATTCCATTGGGGTGGGCACTGGACGTGGACGGCAATCCCACCACTGATCCGGATGAGGCTCTCATGGGAACGGTCCTTACCATGGCCGGTCATAAGGGATATGCCCTTGCGCTGTTTGTGGAACTCTTTTGCAGCGTACTTTCGGGGGCTGCCATCGGGTCTTCCATTGGTTCCATGTACAAGGATATGGATAGAAAGCAGGATGTGGGACATTTCTTCTGTCTCATGGATATTGGTGCCTTCATGGATGTATCTGAATTCAAGAGGCGTGTGGATTTGATGATCGATGAGATCAGGGCCTGCAAAAAACGGCCAGAAGTGGAAGAAATCCTCATCCCGGGTGAGAGGAGATTTCGGACAGCCCTTGAAAATCGGAAGCTGGGAATTCCGATAGGGGTCCAGACCTTTGATGAGCTTGAAGCACTGTGCGAGGAATACAAGATTCCGTTCAAGCTGAAAGAGAGAAGACGGGAATGATGGAATGATGGAAGACTGGAATAATGGGCAAATAGGTGAGGGCAATAAATGTAATTTTCTAACCTCTCTGACCCAACATTCCATTGTTCCAATGTTCCAGTATTCCATCGGGCAGCGAAGCGGAGCAATATCATGAGAGACGTTTTGGTCACAGAAAACATTGTGGGTTCTGAGATGGAATCCTTGAAGAGTCGTTTTGATGTGGCTTTTGAGCCTGAGTTGTGGAGCACTCCAGCCAGGTTACAAGAGATGATCATTGATTTCAGGGCCATCATCGTGCGGAACCAGACCAGGGTGAACTCAGAATTGATCGCGTCAGCCCCTCACCTTCAGGTTATTGGCCGCGCAGGGGCCGGGCTGGACAATATTGATCTGGATGCAGCCTCCTCAGCAGGCATTGTTGTCGCCTACACGCCAGAGCAGAATGCCGTATCTGTTGCAGAACTGACGATTGGGATGATGCTTGCCTTGGCAAGGAAAATTATTCCCGCCCACCAAAGTACCCAGGCAGGCGGGTGGAAACGACGGGAATCCACGGGCACAGAACTCTACGGGAAAACGCTGGGATTGGTAGGGCTTGGTCGGATTGGATACCGGGTGGGGGCGAGGGCCAAGGGCTTCGGAATGGATCTGGTGGCTTACGATTTGTATGCGAATCCTGACGCCATCACGGTTTCAGAATCATTTGCTCGCATGATGGATTTAGATGAACTGTTGGGCTTTGCTGATTTCGTCTCCTGCCACGTACCCCTTACATCGGAGACCCTGGGTTTGTTCGATTACGAGAAATTCTGCAAAATGAAACAGACTGCCTATTTCATTAACACATCAAGAGGAGAAGTGGTTGATGAGGAGGCTTTGGTTCAGGCTCTTGAACAGAAGAGGATTGCCGGGGCTGGGCTAGATGTTCGTCAACAGGAACCCCCCGAAGAAGGCCCTCTCTCAAGGATGGACAATGTCATTTTGACACCCCATATAGGGGCCTTTACCCGAGAAGGGCAAGACAGGGTGGTTTCTTCAGTGTGCCGGGATGTGGCTGCCATATTAGAAGGGGGAGAAGCCAGGAACTATTTTAGTCTTTCAAAACCAAAAAGAATGTGATAGACGGGATTAGAAAGGAGAGTGAACCATGATTCAGTTTCTCATTCATGACAAAGAGGACACGGTAGGTGTGGCTACAGTGGACATCAAGGCCGGGGAGACGGCCAAGGGGCTTTTTATGGACAGCCAGGAATCCATTGAGATGAAGGCCTTGAAAGATATTCCCCTGGGCCACAAGATCGCCATGAAGGATGCCAAGACGGGCGACACGGTGATCAAGTATGGACAAGATATTGGCAAGGTTGTGGCCGACTACAAAGCCGGAGACCACGTTCACATTCACAATCTGAAGACGAAGAGGTGGTAGAGATGGACATTCCTAAATTCATGGGTTATCGGCGAGAAAATGGTAGGGTGGGCGTCAGGAATCATGTGATTATTCTCCCATTGGACGATCTTTCCAATGCGTCCTCTGAGGCGGTGGCCAATAACATCAAAGGGACCATGGCTCTGCCTCACCCTTACGGGCGACTCCAGTTTGGCGAGGACCTGGAACTGTTTTTCAGGACGCTGATTGGCACGGGGGCCAATCCTAACGTGGCTGCGGTCGTGGTGATTGGCATTGAGCCGGAATGGACCAACCGGATCGTGGAAGGGGTAGCGAAGACGGGAAAACCGGTGGAGGGTTTCTCCATTGAACGCTATGGGGACCTTAAGACCATCGAGATGGCCTCTCGCAAGGCCAAGGAGTATATCCACTGGGCTTCAGAGATTCAGAGGACAGAGTGTTCCTGCGATGAGCTCTACGTTTCCACAAAATGTGGGGAGTCGGATACCACATCCGGGCTCGCCTCCAATCCCACGGTGGGGAATGTGTTTGATAAGCTCAATGAGATGGGGGCGACCACCTGTTTTGGAGAGACTTCTGAGATCATGGGTGCGGAGCATGTCTGCAAAGAACGCGCCGCCACGCCGGAGGCGGGCGAGGCCTTTATGAAGACCTTTAATGCCTACAACGACATCATCCTGCAGTTCAAGACAGATGATCTTTCCGGCTCACAGCCCACCAAAGGGAACATCAGGGGCGGATTGACCACCATTGAGGAGAAGGCCTTTGGGAACTTGCAAAAGATCGGGAAAAAGGGAAAGTATGTGGGCGTGCTGAAGCCGGCTGAGGCCCCTACGGGCAAGGGATTGTGGTTTATGGACACCTCCTCGGCTGCGGCTGAAGCTGTGACCCTTTGGGCCGCATCGGGTGCTGTGGTTCACCTCTTTCCCACGGGGCAGGGCAACATCGTGGGCAATCCCATTGTGCCGGTGATTAAACTCTCAGCCAATCCACTCACCTGCGAGACCATGAGTGAGCACATTGATCTGGATGTCTCGGCCATCCTGAAGGGTGAGATGACCCTGGATGAAGCGGGGGACAAATTGATAGAGTTGATGGTGCGCACGTGCAATGGTCGTTTTACGGCGACCGAAGCCCTCGGCCATCGGGAATTTGTCCTCACTAAACTCTATATAAGCGCCTAAAAGGGGGTGAGAAAAGGGGGTTAAGGCGCTTCTTTAGTGACGTTGCCGAATATGTAAGAGAGAAAAAGGGGCAAGTATCGAAGGGAAATTAAACAGATAACCTTTAGCTTACAAGGAGGTAACGAACCATGAAAATGATCAGATTAGTGGTTGCGGCGCTTATCGTTTTTTCATTCGTTGGTCTCTATTTTGTGTCTCCCCAGACGGCATATGGGGCATGCACCGTACGGGTTGCACAGCAGTATGGGCTCTGGTGTGCTGTCAATACCATTGTGGTGCAGAAGAAGTTGATAGAGAAGTATGCACCAGATTGCGCAGTTGTTGAGTCAAGGTTTGCCTCTGGGGCTGATGTGAGGAGCGCACTGATTGCAGGACGCCTAGAGGTGGGGATATCCGGCTTTGCACCTTTTATTAAAGGATGGAGCAAAGGGGCCCCCACCAAGACGGCTGATGTGATGACAGCCTATAAACATGAGCTTGTCACCTATCATACGGATATCAAGGACATTCACGGGTTCGTTAAATTGTCCAAGTCCAAGGCGGGTTTCAAGATCGGCGCACCTGCGCCAGGGAGTTCGAACCACATCGCATTGCAGTGGTATCTCAAAAACAATGGTTATGATCCTAAGACTCTGGATACATTCATTGTGAAGATGAAACACCCCATCTCTTACCAATCCCTGGTTACAAAACAGATCGATGCCCACGTGACGAGCCCTCCCTTTGCAGTGCTTGAAAAAGAGAAGGGAATGAAATCCTTGGCTGGCCTGTGGCCCAATCCGGGAGGCTGGATGCCCAACGCGCAAGTGGTGGTGAACACCAAATGGGCCAGTTCGAATCCCAAGGTTTATCAGGCTGTTGTGAAGGCCTATAATGAGGCAGCGGCCTGGGCCACCCAGAACCCGAGGGAAGCGGCAGAGATCTTGGCGCCCACGCTGAAGATGTCTGTGGAAGACACCATGAAGCAGCTGAAGACTGAGGCCCGTTACGATGTGTCAGAATACAACATTGAAGAGCAACTGCTTAGGTACAGCGCTTTCATGTACGAGGTGGGCCTGATCAAAAGGATGCCAAAGAAGCTGAGCGATTTCGCCATGCCGGAACTCGTCAAGGCAGGATATTAATCGAGGAGCAACATTACTGGGGGGGACCGCAACTCCTGTTAGGTCCCTCCCCACCCCCATATTAATCGATTAACATGCGCAAAAGGGAATGCTAACAGGTTCCCTTTTTAGTTTAAGAGTAGGAGCACAATGAGCAAGGAAGGTTTCAATAGTACAAAGCTCAAGGTAACCGGTCTGTCCAAACGGTATGACGAACCCCCTGTCCAGGCGCTAAAGGATGTGAATTTTGAAGTCAATGACGGGGATTTCTTTTGTATCATTGGACCCTCAGGGTGCGGAAAATCAACCACGTTGAGGCTGATCGCAGGGTTTGAGCCGCCCACAGAGGGTCAGGTGCTTCTGGACGGTAGGGAGGTGGAAGACCCCGGCCCTGACAGAGCCATGGTATTTCAGGACCTGAACCAGCTCTTCCCCTGGAAGACAACCCTGAAGAATGTGGTTTACCCCCTCGTTGTCAACAAGCTCTATTCCAATAACAAGCTAAGGTTCGAAGCGGGACTGAAATACCTCCGGATGGTGGGACTTGGTGAGAATTTTGACTCTGCATTTCCCCATCAGCTCTCAGGGGGGATGAAACAGCGGGTAGCCATCGCCAGGGCCCTCGCCCTGGATCCTAAGGTCTTGCTCATGGACGAGCCCTTTGGGAGCATAGACGCCCAGACGAGAACCGGGCTCCAGGTGGAACTGTTAAGGATTTGGGAGGAGACCCAGAAGACCATCCTGTTTGTGACACACAATATTGAGGAGGCCATTCTATTGGGGACAAAGATCCTGGTCCTGGGAACAAATCCGGGAAGGGTTCTCCAGCTCTTCGACAATCCCATTCCACCTCCGAGGATTGCGACAGATCCCGGTTTCTCTGAATTTTGGAAAAAGCTGTACAACCTTTTGGGTCACGAGGATGAGTAGGCTTTGGGCAGCATCTCCTTTATAAGAAGGACCATTTACCAGGCCTCTTTTTTGGCCCTTGTTATTGCCGTATGGGCCTACTTCGTCAGGGAGCAGACCACTGAAATGGCCATGCCCCCGCCCTGGGAGGTAGGTAGGGTCTTTCTGAATTTCATCATTACTGGTGAACTTCTCTACAAGCTCTACTATACCGTGCTCGCTATCCTGGTAGGTTTGCTCGTCTCTATTGTCATTGCCATCATAATGACCTCCTCCGCACTCCTCTACACGAGGGCTGCTTATGTGGTAGAGGTCCTCACAAGCATCTTTCACCCCATGCCCTCGGTGGCTATGATCCCCCTGGTCATTGTCTGGGTGGGAATCGGATTTGAGGGGGTTGTGGCCCTTACGATCAACTCCTGCCTGTGGCCCATCCTGTTGAATTCCTATACCGGCTTTCGGGCTGTCCACAAAACCTATATGGAAGTGGGCCGAAATGTGGGTTTAAGAAAGTTCAAACTTATCCTGCACGTGATGATCCCTTCGGCGCTGCCATATCTGATGGCAGGCCTCAAGGTGGGCTGGGCCAGGAGTTGGAGGACGGTTGTGGCTGCGGAAATGGTGTTTGGAACGACTTCGGCTTCAGAGGGGATTGGTTGGTTTATCTTTGAAGCCCTGCAATATGTCAATTTTAGTCAGATATTGTCCGGTGTATTTGTTATCATTCTCTTTGGCATATTTATGGAGCGCGGGGTGTTTGAGACCATTGAGAAGAAGACGATCATCCGGTGGGGGATGTCAAAGTAAGATTGGAGTATTGGAGTAAGGGAGTGATGGAGTCATGGAAAATAAGACCGGAAAACCTTTTAAAACCGATTCTCAGATACTCCAGTACTCCATGACTCCATGTAACAGGGAAACCTTTTCATGAGTAAATCTCAACAAGCCGTTGCGATTTCGCAAAAGCCGGATCTGGGTAAGCTCAAAGGATACTTGACTGGCAAGACAGTCACACAGGTGGGGTGGCTCTTGTTCTGTCTGGTTGTTTGGGAAATCCTTTTTCGTTCCCAGATCACCAGCGAACTCCTTTTTCCCTCTATCTTGGACGTGGCGGCCCAGTTCTGGACCCGGTCGGGTGAGCTGGCTGTGAGGGTGTTGACCACCTTGAGCTACATTCTCTACGCCATGGCCATCTCCCTCTTCCTCAGTTTCTTCCTTACATTTCTATCCATGCGATCACGCTATGTGGCCAGTGTCATGGAGATGATTCTGGCCATGATGCATCCGCTTCCCTCCGTAGCCCTCCTGCCCCTTCTCATTATCTGGTTCGGATTGGGCTCCTTTTCTCTGCTCCTCGTGGTGCTCAATTCCGCCCTCTGGCCCATCTTCCTCAATGCCTACACGGGTTTTAGGACGGTTCATCAGACCTACATCGAGGTGGGGAGGAACATCGGATTGCGGGGTCTTAAGCTCTTCTGGCACGTGATCCTCCCTTCAGCCCTTCCTTACCTCATTACCGGCTTTGAAATTTCTTGGGCCAGGAGCTGGCGGGCCGCTATCGCTGTGGAATTGGTCTTCGGGGCAGCCACCACGTCAGGGGGCATCGGATGGACCATCTACATGTCCTACTTTGATATGGAGACGCCCCTGATGATCGCCGCCATTTTCACCGTTGCCATAGTGGGTGTTCTCGCAGAAAAGCTGGGTATGGAAAACCTGGAAAAGAAAACCGTCCTGAAATGGGGTATGATCCAGAGGACGGAAACCATGGGCGCACAGTAGACTCCCTGATCATCAATGGCCATATTAGCCCCTGTTAAATACTTGTAAACGGACTGCTGGCTTCCAAAGCACTTGATGCTGGATTCTGGATCCTAGATTCTAGATAATCAACGAGCGTAGCATATTAAGATTCCATATATCTCTTAGGGACTGAATAATCAAAGTGTCATTGCGAGGAGTGACATTTCTCGCCCGTCATTGCGAGCCCCCCTAGCGTCGGGGGCGAAGCAATCTCATCTATTGTGGTTGTGATTTCTTAGAAAATACCTGGCTCGGAACAGGCTTCGCAAGAAATGGATTCTGGATTATTGATACTGGATACTGGACGGCTAAAGGAAAAAGAAGCATTTCTTTTATCTCTATCCAGTATCAAGGATCTAGTATCCAGTATCGCTTCGCGAACCAAAGCCCTAGCCTGTCCTCAACGTACCTTTGCTTAACCACAAAACGTTTTGCACAATGAGATTAGAACTCCACACGCACAGGATAGAAGATGTCAAATGGGGCAACAGGACCCAGATCCAGGGACATACCTTATATATAAACAAAGAGGAACTGATCAAAGCCCTATTGAACGACTCTAGCCCGATCGCAGACGTGGTCATTTGTTGTCCCGGGGAAAAGGTGAGGATAACGAACATCCTGGATATTGTGGAACCCCGTGCCAAGGCAAAGGGCGGGGGAGAGGTATTCCCAGGTTTTTTGAGCGCTTCAGGAAATGTGGGAGATGGCGTGACAAAGGTGCTGGAAGGCCTCGCCGTCATGGAGGTGGCCTCTATCCCTCATGTCCAGGAAGGACTCGTTGATATGGGGGGAGTAGGGGCAACATACTCTCCATTTTCCCAGACCAATAATATTGTTCTCGTTTTTGAGCCGCCTTCAGGGACCACCCTGACCGAATTTGAAAAAGGGGTGAGACTCGCCGGGTTAAAGGCGAGCCACTATTTGGCCAGAACGAGCCTGGACAGGAATCCAGATGAGAGTGAGATATTTGAATTGGATCTGGAAAAGACCGGCTCGGAACAAGAAAGAGGGCTTCAACGAATCGGTTATATCTACATGCTCCAATCTCAGGGATTCCTCCGCGATACCTATCTCTATGGCCGCAGTGTGAGCACATTAACTGCGACCCAAATCCATCCCAACGAGATAATGGACGGGGCCATTGTCAGCGGCAATTACGTCATCCCCGCCAACCGGAACCCCACGTACTTTCATTTGAATAACCCTGTCATCAGGGAACTCTATATGCGCCATGGCCATGATCTCCTATTCAGCGGGTTGGTGGTATGCAACGAGCATAGCCGATTGGAGGACAAGGAAAGGACGGCTCAGGAAGTCGTAGAAACCTTAAAAGAATCTGGTACCGAGGGGGTCATCATAACCAAGGAAGGGGGCGGGAACGCGGATACGGACCTGATGTTCATGTGCAGCACCTGCGAGTCTCAGGGCATTCGCACGGTCCTTCTGGGCAATGAAGGGGCGGGCCCAGACGGGAGGGATCCCTCTCTCGCCCATACCACCCCTGAGGCAGATGCCTTTGTGACGACCGGCAATAACGATGAGGCTGTTGAGCTCGGCCCAGTGGAAAAGCTAATCGGACGAGGGCCCCTGCCCGGGGTCACTGTAGACCTAAAGGGGAAATTGACCATCCCTGTTTCACGTATCAACGGTGCAGCCGACCTCTTGGGATATGGTATGCTGACGTGCACCTCCACCTGAGTTCAAAGCCTTCTTAAATCTTCTCTCTTATCCCTTTGAATTTCTTGCCGATGGCTTCAGTATCAGCAACCATCTCCATAAAGCCGGCCTGCTCTTCGTAGATGTCGGCAGGAATGGCCTCTTTCACCTCAGGTTCGAGGATATGATATACCGGAAGTCCCAACGAGACTCCGCCCAATGGACCGGCGAAGCTGGGGTCACCGAATGTTACGGTCTCAGCGGTAATTTCAGCGCCTTGCAAATCGGTTGCCCCAAGGACCACCACCAAATTGTCAGTCCCACTCTCTTCTGCTAACCTTTTGATGGCGGACTGATTCTCCATGTCCATCGCCCCTGCCGCCGTTCAGACAAAACATTCAGTCACGGCGAAAATAATCTCCGCACCCGCGGCCTCCAGACAGGCCGCGATGGCTGGACCCGGCACACCATCTCTCTCTCCCAAGATGATGGCCTTCTTTCCTTCAAACATGCAATGTTCCTCCGAAATTCATATCTATGGGTTTTTGAAATCTATTGAATGCGCAAGCTTATTAATGCCATCCCATATCTGTCACGTCCTTGGAATGATGGAATAATGGAATAATGAGAACAGAATATGAAAACGATTTTTGTGGAAATTCCTTTAACCCAATTTTCCACCATTCCAAAATTCCAGTATTCCGAATGCGACCTGCCCGCCATTGCTCTCGCGCAGGCGAGGCAGGCGGGGCGAAGCGAGCTAACCCTTTCCTTTTTTCGCCGGATTTGCCTCAATGAGAAAGGACATGCCATCCGAGAGCTGGGACATTCTCCCCAGAAACAGGCTCCCTTTAGAGACAAACATGGCATTGTTCATTTCTCCACGCTTGATGGCATCGATGGCATGGCCCATAAAGGGGACGGCAGCCGGTATGTGCCCTTGCGTGGGGGAGAACCCTGGCATTCCATGTTTCAGGACAAATTCATTGATCTCCGTCTTGTCGATCTCTTTTCTCAATGCGGCCAGGGCCCCAATCATCCTATAATTATTAAGGGGGACGTTGCCGCTGCCCGACGGGAGAGTGACTTCAGGGTTGTGCATTTCTGTCCCATACTTGTCCACCTCCGTCACTTTCTTTGCTATCCTGTCCAGAGGCTTCACCACCAGCGACTCCATGATGTGCTGCTGAGATGAGCCTGAGCCGATGTCATGCTTGCCCACGCTATCCAAACGTAGAACAGGGCTTTCACCATCGTCTTCAGTGATCAGGAATGCGATGCCACCCAGCACATCCTCTAAGATGGGCATATCATTTGATAGGTGGCCTTTGAACTTCATGCCCAATTTGGCCAGACACCCTCCGCCGACCACCGCAACTCTCTTGAAAATGCCTGATTTAACCAGGCCTGCGGCGTTGACGATGGCATAGATGGGAGCGGCACAAAAGGCCTTGATGTCGCAGCCTGTTGCATTGATACATCCGCACATTTCTCCGATAGCCTTTGAGAGACTTCCGCCGCCCCTGTTATATCGATCGCCCACCGCCTCCTCGGAACAGCTGAGAATGAAGTCAATTTCCTCTGGGCCGACTTGAGCTTGCTCCAGGAGGTGCTTTAGCACGAGGGCACCGGAGGCCTTGGCCATCAGGTTTTCCATCAATACCTGGGCTTTCAGCGTCTCGTCCTGGTCATGATGACTGTGGAAACAACCCACCACACGACCTTGGTGATAGAGGGGCAGGGACCCTTGTCCATTGACCTTCCCCTGGATCCGCACCATATCCACACCAGCTTCGATTTTTCCTGAATCCATTTTCTCCCAAAAGGGATTCCCCTCCAATGCCTGACGAAAAAGAGGCGCAGCGCCTTTCTCAAACCAGATGAGATCAAAGTCATCAGCCAGTTTCAAGAGACCATAAAACTCCTCCTCCGGCATGATCTCGCCGTAAACCCCATACCGAGAAGCGCCTTTGAGGGGATGGTCATACCAGGGTTGCTCCAAGGCATTCAGGCCATCGGGATGAAGGTTTCCGATAAAGACCTGGTTTGGCGCATACTCCACCGCATCCTTAAAGGAGCGCAGGTGTTCTTCTATCCGGGACAAGAGAGGTTCTTGGCTTTCGGCTACCTCGCGTGTCGGTTTTGATCCATATCGCACGAAGCTAGGGGTATGGACCAGGGCATAAGCACATGCTTTTATGATGGGGTCGGTCATGGTTAATTGGTCTCCCCTTGAGATTTAACAAAATATGCAAAAAAGTTCTTGAGCTTTTTCCGATCAATCTCTCCTGTCAGCCTATCCACTTCCTACCCCTCTATCCCCTCCAATAAATCAGTAGTGTCCACCAACATATTCTTATAAACCCAATCTGAATTGAGGCATGGGGTGTTCCCGAAAGGCGATATCTCAAAAAGAAATTCCACTGAACCTCGCAGTGGTCTGATCTTTGAGGGTTTAGGCCAAGAAACGCATCTGAGAATATTATCCTAGCCTAAACACAGTCCTCCTTAAACCCTCAAAGATCAGACCATCGCCCTTGAACGCTATAGATATCGCCTTGAGGGAATATCCCGTGCCTCATTAACGAAAAGTGGCGGCCTTTTACGGGTCGCCCCGGTGCCGACCATACACAATACCGATTGATTAAAACACCGTTTGACCTTCTAACTTCGTCTGCATCGCTTCAAGCGCCTTCTCCACCAGCGTACGTCGTAGAGCCTTCTCTTGTTCTTCACTCTTGGAGGGATCACCCAGGGGATGGGGAATGGCTACGGCGGGTATGATTCTGTTCGCCCCCACCGTTTTGGAGATGGGCACAATGGTGCAGATATGCGCGGTCAAGATTCCCTCCTTCTCCAGTTCTTTTGCCATCGTTGCCCCGCAACGGGTACATGATCCTCAGGTGGAGCTGATGATGACAGCCTGTACACCATCCCTGAGGAGATCTTTTGCGATCTCCTGGGCGAACTTCCTCGCATTGGCCACTGAGGTGCCATTACCCACTGTGGCATAGTAGTAGGGATATAGATCTCCAATCGCGCCCTCCCGCTCCAAGTCCCTGACCACATCCAGGGGGAGTACGCGGTGAGGGTCTTGATTGGCATAGGAGGGATCATAGCCGCCGTGGGTCGCCTCATACATCTCAGGGCTCAGCGCTTCTAGGCCGCTAATATCGTACTTTGCATACTTGGACGCACTGGAGGACTCCACACGGTCTGGATTTCCCTTAGGCACAATGCCTCCACTCGTGATGAGGGCGAGGGTGATCTGGCTTAAATCTTCTATGGCCGGTGAGGGTTCGACCCGATCGAAAACGGGCATGGGATACTCGGTGACAAAAGAATCTCCCTTCACCTTACGCAAGAGCATATCCACTGCCCTGGTGGCCCCTCTCTCTTTGGCAAGGGTATTCTTACGCACACCCCTTGGTATGTAACCTTCCTCCTCTGGAGACCCAAGGGATTCCCCTTTTGCCAATTTTAGCGCAAGGGCCACCATTTTTTGGGCCGCATCCTTCATCCCCATACTGGAAGACTTGGTCTCGATGATATAGATAGACTTCTTGTAGAGCTCCACGCCCGGGTTCTCGAGAAACATGCCCGTTACGGTGAGAATGCCCAAACGCCCAGCCACCTCCTCGCATACGGCACCACAGGCGGTACCATATCTTCCCGCGTTGAAGGCAGGACCAGCCAACAGGAGATCCGGACTGAAACCGTTGATCAGTTCCAGAATCGCCTCTTTGGCCGTCTCCACATTCTCATTAAAATGGTTATCACCGCAAATGACCGTTCCCACGATCTCTGCATCCTGGCCCAGCATCTGCTGGAAGAGAATCCCTGGCCCAACGGTCCCATCCTTTTTGAGAGGCTCTGTATCCGCCTTTTCCTCTCCACCGATCTGGCCAAAAAATTGATTCAGATAGTGGACAACTTTCAGTTTGCGGTTCATCACACTCAGATCTTTTTCTGTATCACCTTAATAGGTAAGGGATTTCCACCCAGAGGGCGTCATGGGGGCACTCGACCTCACAGGGTAAACAAAACCAGCAGGTCCGGTATTTCCCAAATGGTTGTCCACAGGAATAACAGCGACGCGCCTCCTTTCGAGCCGTTTCCATGTCAAAGCACTCTTCCAGTTCTCCAAAGTCTGCTTCCCCCTGGAATAGTCTCACAGGGATTTCTGCCCTTTTGAGGTCCGCTGCACTGCTGGTGTCGATCTGGAAATCTGTCTCTACTGGCCCAGCGTAGTCCCGACCATACCGGAGGGGCTCACCCTTGAGAACCCGATCAACGGATTCGGCAGCACGCCGGCCCTGGGCCATGGCTTCCACGACAGAAGAAGGACCGCCCACCACATCACCAGCCAAGAAGATCATCTCGTCAGGGCTCTGGAGTGTCAAGGGATCGATTTGGTCCCCTTTTCCAGGATCGAGACCGATCATTTCGAGGATTGTGATGTCGGCTGTCTGGCCGATGGCCACAATCAGATTATCCGCTTCCAGGAACATCCGTTCGCAGGCATCAAAGTCAGGTTTGAACGCCCCGCTTTCATCAAAGACCTGAAGGCAGCTCTGGAACTCAATGCCATTCAGGACCCCTTTGCGGGAGAGCAACTTCGCAGGTCCCCAGCCATATTCCAGAGTCACGCCTTCTGCGGTAGCGGCTTGCAGAGCCCAGGGATATGCGGGGAGTTCTTCTTGGGGCTCCAAAGAGACCATCGTGACCTTTTTGGCGCCCAACCTTAGAGCTGTCTGGGCCGCATCCACGGCCACGTTTCCACCGCCTATGACAACCACCCTGTTTCCCACTGCTGGCGCCTGACCGGCTCGGACATCACGCAGAAAGGGCAGTCCATGGTATACCCCAGCGAGATCCTCACCTTCTATGTGTAGCTTGCCATGTGTAGGGCAACCCGTGGCGATGA
>JASFIT010000017.1:0-23210 GCA_050122535.1 Desulfobacteraceae bacterium
GGAAATATTGCATTTCTGCAATGACTTTTTTGTCCCAAACATGTTTTGAAAAGAAGCAGCATTTCCACACAAAAGTTTATAACTCTTCTCGATTTAGATTCGAGATCTTGTAATAGGAATAACTTGTGCGCAACAGCCTTCAAGAAGAGATCCCTGCTTAAAATCCCCGTTTCCCCTCGCTTACTGGGGGAATTATGAGTTAAATTCTGATTCCCTCTCCTCAAGATGAATCTTTAACCTCTCTTGATCCTATGTATCCAGGCAATTGGCGAATCAGGGCATCGATCTCCTGGCTCTTCTCGCCTAGGAATTCGAATATCCGATCCGATTTTGATTTCAGGACTGGCCCATTTTTCTCTGCAATCTCTTCCCCTTTAATCAGCAGACCATTTTGGTAGAGATAAGATATGATGGTATCATCAGCATCCAGCTGAACATCAAATCTTTTCTTAAGGTATTCGAGCCAATAGCCAAATTCTTCTGCGTGCTCTAGATGATCTACAGGAATGCCCACCTCAAAGCCTAAAGGTTCCAGAGTGCCTGGCATCAATTTGGAACCACCCAGATAATCAAGGACATGGGCCAACTGATGAACCAACGTGGAGTCATCAATATCCGGAGATATGGCCAGGTAGATATGGTCCGGATCTGTTTTTGTGGTCCTGTACACGTTGATGAGAACCCCGCCCCCCTTGCCTTTTGATATTTTGTATTGGGGACTTCCGAAGATGTCTAGGTCGGCATAAGTTTTTAGATCCACAAACTTGATCCCAATGGCATTTCCTGTAAGCGCCTCCAAATCCAGGTCATCTGCCATCTCCTTTGACCGGCCATAACTGACCTCTGGGAGAGAAGTGATCTGGGCGCTCATCTCCACGGATATTTCCCCCATACCATCCAGGACCAGAGCATCTTCTCTGCCCATATGGCATTTCTTGAACTTTTTCCCGCTACCACATGGGCATGGATCGTTTCTTCCTATCTTTTTCATTCTATAATCTGATCCCTATGCGCCTTATGGGACCAGACCGGTAGCGGTCCTGATGACCCTGTTTCAGGGTCCAGACGATGCCTGTATGAGGCCTTCACCTCCTGAGACTCCATCATCCAGTCCCAACCGCGCACAAAGTAGGGGCATTCATCATTGAAGCAGACCCACTGCCAGGGCGAACTCCAGGTGGAATGGGGTGGTGTCCTCCATTTTTTCATCTCCTCATTACAGTGGGGACATTTGGCCATCTCGTTTTGGCTCATTTTTGACTCCAATCAAAAAAAGAACCAAACCCCGCGAGCTTCTTCCTAGAGGTTTGGTTCCGGATTTAAGGCCGAACTCAAAGAACGGGGGCCTAGGCGGCTTCTTGCTGCTGCTGGCGATATTTCTCTTTGACACTCGTGGCGTAAAGGACGACCGGCCGGAACATTAGATGGGCCCACTTTGCAAAAGGCACTTCCAGAACCAGCATGGGCACAGCCACCATCAGATGGACCACATATAATATATAAGTAGTCAAAGGCCAATCCAATAGACGCGTGAAATGGATGAATATTCCCGTGAGGGTAGTCAGTTGCAACAGGATCAGGAACATCCAATCCGTCGGGTGCGAATTCTTATAGGGCGCCTTGCTCTTCCTGATTCGACCGATCATTGCATAGGTGGTCCCATAAAGGAGCGCAAAGGTGGCATAATATCCCAAGAGCCGCCAAGGATGGAAAAAGGGATAAATCACATCTCGCTGGAACCGAATGGGCTCCCAGGCCAACCCGACCAGTTCAATCCCACCCGCGAGGAATATGACCACCATCATAAAGATCGCACTGTAACCGGTCATGATCAGGAGATGGACGACCCATTGCATCCGGTCTGTACATTCGCCAAACTGCTTCTGAGTAATGAAGTTTACAATGAACTCCTTGGCCTGTATGACATAGAGCTCAAAGGGGATCTTTCCCTTCAAATCACCCATCACATTGCTGAAACAACGCCAGGTATTGGTGAAAAGAAAGAAGCTGAGAACGATTGCCATGATGATGTCCGCGATTTCGATGGCCGGTGCAGGCCAAACAGAGTTGAGATGGGCATGCTCCATGTTCGGATTAGGCGCATGAAAAATCCAGAGTGCCAGCCCAACAAGCACGGCCAGAATACTGATGGCAAGAATTTCAAATTTTTCAGAAGTATAGAATCTGCGGGAAAACCCTGTCCAGTCATAGAGGGAAGTGAGATAGCGCCGCATCACCATCATGGTCTCTCCCGGCTCCGCACCCCTCGGGCACTGGTCGGAACAGTCTCCACAATAGTAACAGAGCCAGGGCTCGGGACTCCTCAAAATCTTGTCCTTGAGACCCATCTGGGCGTACTTCACCAGCTTTCTGGGGAACGGATTTTCCGGTGTGGCAAGGGGACATGTTGCCGTGCAGTTGCCACAGTGAAAACACTTGTTGGCATCCTTCAGGCCAAACTCCTCCAGATCCTTCATTAAACTGGGGTCTACTTTGATACTCATACTCTCCCTCCTGATACCCTCAACCTCTCTACCATCCTTTGAAAGGATTGGGCCCAATTTCTTCCATCTTTGCGGCAAATTCATCCAGAATACCAGGTAACTTGTGGTAATCGATGATGGACACATTTTCAAAACGGACCCGGTCCGATTCAAGGACCAACCGCTCCAGTGTCTCTGAGACCTTGCTCAGGCGGATATTGGCCAATTCACTTCCCTTTATGAAATGGCACTGATAATCGTCCCCATGCTCGCACCCAAGAAGAAGGATGCCGTCGATGCCCCTTGAAAGGGAGTCGGCAATCCAGACGAGATTGAAAGAGCCTAGACACCGCATGGGGATCACCCTTACCCAGGCATTAAAAGTCATGCGATTAATCCCTGCCATATCCAGTGCCGGATACGCATCGTTCTCACAGGCCAAGACCAAAATTCGGGGTTTTTCCTCATCCTCTTCTGGGACCTCGATCGCCTTTACCATATTACCAATCATGGCCACGGAATAATTCTTAAAGGAGATGATCCGTTCAGGACAGGCCCCCATACAGACGCCACAGCGCCGACACCGCGTCGGTTCTGGCAAGGGATTGAATTCCGCATCTTCATTGATGGCCCCAAAGGGACATTCCACCGTACAGCGTTTACACTGGGTGCAGCGTTGCATGGCAAATTCGGGATAGGTCAGGTCTCCTGCTCGTGGATGTACGGCAGCACCCTGAGAAGTCAGCTCAATACACTGGATGGCTTTCATAACGGCTCCAGCGGCGTCTTCTGTGGCGGAGGCGATTCCCATGGGGCGGCGCACACAGCCGGCTGCATAGATGCCGGTACGCCGGCTTTCATACGGGAAGCAAATAAAGTGGGAGTCGGGGAAATCGTATTTCAAGGCTGGTGCCTCCGGGCCCTGTCGGTAATCCAGGTTCAGGATTTTCGAGCGCCTAATCACATCAAGGGGAACCTCTTCAAGGTCCTCCTCCTTTTTTTCTTCTCCTTCTTCTGCAACCAGCTCTTTGCTCACATCTCTCCCAAAGGCCGTGGCCGGCTTCATGCCTGTGGCAAGTACCACCATGTCCAGATCATCCAGAAGGACTTTTTCTCCCAAAAGCTCGTCCTCTGCCTCCACGGCCAACTTGTCGCCGTTGGCCTGGACTTCGGGGTCCTGGCACCGAATGAACGTCACGCCCGCTTCCTGGGCCTTACGATAAAGATCCTCAGCCTGGCCCGGGGTCCTCATCTCCTTGTAGACCACATAGATATTGGCATCCGAGTTTTGAGCCTTGATCTCCAAGGCCTGTTTCAGAGCAGTCGTGCAGCAGACAGAAGAACAGTAAGGAAGGTGATCAGGATCTCGCTGACCTGCACACTGGAGGAAGGCCACATTGCTCGCTTCCTGCCCGTCACTGGGCCGCGTGATCTTGCCCTCTTTATAGCTCTCCTCAAACAGGGTGTTCGTGATCACATTAGCAGACGCCCCAAATCCAAGCTTTGCATCCAGCTTGTTGGGATCATAAGGCTGCCACCCAGCCGCCATGACAACGGCTCCCACCCTATGCTCTGCCGTTGAGCCGTTCTGTTTGACAAAGACCTTAAAAACGCAGGGGCCGCCAGACGTCTTCTCCACCTCTGCGCCGGTATAGACCTTAATCTTTTCATTCTGGGAGACCGACTGGATGAGATCTTCCAGATTGCTATCCTGTAGTTCTTGATAAGGGAATGTGGCTATCTTCCTTACATTATTCTGAAATCCGCCCAGTTGGCCCTCCTTTTCCACGAGGACCACGTCGTACCCAGCTTTCGCTGCCTCAAGGGCAGCATTCATACCGGTCAAGCCACCTCCCACGACCAGGATATCTTTAGATATCTCCTCTTCAGGCTGGTACGGCTCAGGGAGTTCCATGGCCTCAATCTTGGCCCCACTCATCCGGAGGTAATCTTCAGCCATCATCTGTGTATCTTCGTCGCCAGGCTTCTGAGACCAGACCACCTGCTCCCGGAGGTTCACGCGGTCCACGATGCAGTTCTCAAAATTGAATACATCATACATCACCCTGGGTGAACAGGCGGCAATCATCAGGGTATTGGCCCCTTCGCCTTCCATATCCTGCTTGATGAGCTCCGCCCCTTCCTGGCTGCAGAGATTAGGATGCGTATGACAGATGGGGACACTGATCTCATCCGTGACCACCTTGCTGAGCTGTTCTATGTCCAGGGCATCTCCTATGCCGCATCCCGTGCAAATATAGGCTGCAAGTTTCTTTTCCATTGACTCTACCTCCTCGCGATGGATTGAATGGCTTTGAGGGCTGCTGCCGTCCCATCCTGAACCGATTCTTGCACCCCTGTGGGCGTCCTCGTACAACCGGATGCATAGATGCCTGATCCTGCCACCTGCGAGGCCACGAATCCATAATCATCATAAGGAGCGTGAACAGGAATGGGGTTTTCTGAGGTATTAGGCTGCATGCCTGTGGCGAGTACAACCAGGTCTGCCGTGATTTCGTGTAATGCCTCAGCCATTGTGTCTTCCACCTTGAGCATAAGTTTCTTGCTCGCTTCGTCCTGATTAATCTGGGCCACTTTACCCTTAAAAAACTGGACGTTCTCTTCCGCCTTAGTCCTGGTATAGAAGTCTTCCATACGGTCTAACGCACGAATATCTATGAAGAAGATATAGATCTTGGCCTCAGGAAGCTGCTCGCGCACATAATGGGCATGTTTCATAGAAGCGAGACAGCAGATGGTGGAGCAGAACGGAAGATGATTTTCATCCCGTGAACCAGCGCATTGGACAAACGCAACCGTCTCTGGAGGTTCGCCGTTGGAAGGGCGAACAATTTTCCCCTGCGTGGGGCCTGACCAAGAGGCCAACCTTTCCATCATCACATTGGTGATCACGTCAGGATATCGCCCAAACCCGTAGGTCTCTAGCTTGTTCGCATCATAAGGCATCCATCCTGTTGCCCAGACAATGGATCCCACCTTCAAATCCATGGTCTTGGGCTGCATGTCCAATTCAATGGCATCATAAGGACAGGCCTCCTTCACTTTCTGCGCCTCGTCGCTTTCTACCAAAGCCGGATCCAGCACGTAGCGCATGGGATAGGCCATGACATGGGGTAAATAGGCTGCCTTCATTTTATCCATGCCATAATTGAAGGGGTTGTCCACCTCCATAGTACAGGCCTCTGCACATTTGCCACAGGCAGTGCACTTCTCATTCACGTACCGAGGGCTCATCGTGATGGTCACATCAAAGTTGCCTTCCTGGCCAGAGATCTTCTCCATTTCTGCCATCGTGAAGAGACGCACCCTGGGGTTCTGCTTGATCCGTCGAAAGTTGATCTCCAGGCCACAATAGGGAGGACACAATTTCGGGAAATAGTTGTGGAGCTGGGCCACTCTGCCTCCCACATAGGGATTCTTCTCCACAATGTAGGCATCATAGCCCGCTTCGGCTGCTTCGATAGCGGCCGTCAGCCCGCTTATGCCGCCGCCGATCACTAGGATACTCTGGGCTCCTGCATTTGTCATATCCATCCTCCTCCGCTCATTGAACAATTCGGGAATTTTAGAACTTGTACGATTATACGGGTGGGTTGGCTCCCATTTTTGCTAACGAGAAACATGCAATAAGCAGTTGGCATTGAGCAAACTCCAGGGTTCCACGACCAACGGCTTAGTATCAATCTTGGAGAAAAGTCACTGAATTTGGTTGGCCATATATACAAAAAGTGGATGGCCAATGCAAACAAAAAAATCAGGGAATCTTTGGAAGGATTGCCCCTTACATCTTTGTATATTTTGGGCCTCCACCGCCCTCTGGCGGGACCCATGTGATGATCTCATAGGGGTCTTTCACGTCACAGGTCTTGCAGTGCACACAGTTGGAAAAATTGAGTTTCAAATTGGGCTTCCCCGTCTCCTCATCAATCTCCATCTCGTAAACATTTGCCGGACAGAACCTCTGACAAGGGTTCCCGTATTCCTCTTTGCATTTGTTGTAGCAGATATTGAGATCCTCAATCTTAAGATGGGGAGGCTGTTGCTCCTCATGGGTTGTTCCGGAATAATAGATATCCGTCTCTTTATCAAACGTACGTTCCCCGTCAAATTTGATGGTACCTTTCTGTTCGTCAGTTGGAGAATCCGTCTTATAGAATTCTTTCACCTTCTTGAGATGGGAAAAATCGGGCCCTGCATAGAGTCGGTTCTTCAGAATTCTTCCGCCCAGGAAATATTGTAGCCCCCCTCTGAACAGACCGCTCAAGAGACCCTTTTCAAAGGCTTGGTGAAAGTTACGTGCCCTGTAGAGCTCCTTTCCCACGGCGCTGTTAAAAAGAGATGTCTGGTAGCCCTCAAGCTGCCCGGACGAAAAATCCTCTTTCAGAAGGGCTTTGAAAATGGCCTCAGCCGCCAGCATCCCCGATTTCATGGCCACGTGAACGCCCTTGACCTTTTGACCAATGAATAGACTTGCCGAATCCCCCACAATAAGGCCGCCGTCAAAGACGAGTTTGGGAATAGAAAAATAGCCACCAACGGGGGCCGTTTTAGCCCCATATTGGACGAGTTTTCCATCTTTGAGCAGATCGGCCACAAAGGGATGGAGCTTGAACTTCTGAAACTCCTGGTGGGGATCGAGAAACGGATCCTCATAATCCAGCCCAGTTAACAGGCCGAGAGAAACTTGATTGTCTTTCATGCCATAAATGAATCCGCCACCATAGGGTTTCCCTTTATACGGATAACCCATGGTATGGATGACCTGTCCCGGTTCAACCGTTGCTTCTGGGACCTCCCAAACCTCTTTTACACCGACCACATAGCTGTCTGGATTTCTTCCTTCATTGAGATTGAATTTCTTGATAAGGGTCTTTGTTAGACTTCCCCTTGAACCTTCTCCAAAGACAGTCACCTTTGCCTGCAAATCAATCCCTGGTTCATAATTTGACTTCTTGTTTCCATCCGCGTCTATACCCTTGTCTCCGGTCCTGACACCCGTCACGCGATCGCCCTCATAAAGGATTTCTGTCCCTGCAAAACCGGGAAAGATATCAATTCCTCTCTCCTCTATCATTTGACCGAGCCATTCGGTTAGCCTGGATAAAGAGACCACATAATTCCCGTGATTATTGAGCGGGGGTGGAGTGATGGGAAACTTAATCTTTTTGTTTCGCGTCAAGAACAGAACCGCTTCTTTTTTGACCTCGCTTTCAATGGGGGCTCCCTTTTCAATGAAGTCTGGAATCAGCTCCTTGATGGCCACCGGATTCATGACAGCCCCAGAAATGCCATGGGCACCCACATAAGCCCCTTTTTCCAGTACGGCAATCATCAACTCATCCAGTTTTTCCCCCTCGCCCCCTTGTTCCACTTTTTCATTGTGCTTCTTGACGAGATTTGCAAGATGCAGTGCCCCGCTCAGAGAGGCGATACCCGCACCGACAAAAAGTACGTCCACTGGCATGATCTCTCTTTCTTCTTCCACTGATCACTCCTCCCGATTTTTAAAATCCCATGTCTCGTTTATTGCCTGTAAAATCAAAAATTCTTTTAGCACAGCCATTCGGCAGACTGCAAGCTTTTTTTGTGAAAAACGTCACAAAGTGTGCGAAAAGTTGCAACTTTTCAATAACGCTAGAAAAAATGCTCACATAGAAGATAGAGAGGAGCACCCAGCTCCATAGATTGGTCCCCTGGAGTAATGGAGTAATGGAGTGTTGGAGTGATGGTCTTCAAAGATGGTAAAAAACGAAATTTTTACCTTTTTCACACGACTCCACTACTCCGTTACTCCAGCACTCCAAGGAAAGTTGGGACAAAAAAAATACCCCGGCCGCTTCATTGGCAACCGGGGCAGGTTTTCCTTTTAGGTTAACGTTAAACGCCAGGCATCGTCCAGATATCTTTCTTCATCATCTCCCACTCATTAGAATTGGGATCCCACTTGCAGTTGACAAAGCAGAGCCAGTTCTCATCATCCATCTTCGGCGTATCAGACCTGAAATAATACCCCGGCCACCGGGTCTCTTCTCTGAAGAGCATGGTGCGGAGATGGGACTCTGCAATCCACATCCTTTGGATGTTCTCCCAGCACCTCGTGAGCTCATGGAGATCGCGCGCTGCCTGCTTGTCTGAATCTTCCTTCAGCAGTTCCATCAACTCCATACCTCTTTCAAGGAGCGCCTTGCTGGTCTTGAAGGCAGAGGTCACGCCGCCCGCGTACTCGTCCATGATCTTCTGGAGCCGATGCAGGAACTGCCTGGGCATGATGTACTCTGTATTTACCTCAGGATCCGAGTACTTCCCTTTATTGCTCTCAAACAGATCAAAAGGCGCCAGGATCGCCTTCTTCAGTTCCTCCACCTTGCCCATGTCCACATTGGGCTCTGCACCCTTTTCCAGGATGTACTTAATGGCCTGTTTCCCTGCGATGCGTCCCTCGGCGTGGGAACCGGAGGAGAACTTGTGGCTTGACGCGCCTGATGCATCACCCGCGGCAAAGAGGGCCTCCACTGTAGTCATGTTGGTGTAACCCCATTTGTAAGGGGTGTCCAAGTCCTCAGGGCCACTCACCCAGGCACCGGACGCACCGGAGTGAGAGCCAATGAAATACGGTTCACAGGCAGCGATCTCGGAGTGTTTCTCCTCGGGTTTCACGTTCAGGGATGCCCAGAGGATGGCCTGAGAGATGGTCATATCAAGAAAGTCCTCCCACGCCTCACTCTCCAGTTCCTTCATCTTCTTCTTGAAGGCCTTGGGATCGTCCTTGAATTCCTCGGCTATCTTTTGAATCGCCTCGTCCGTCTCCATATAGAGAGGGCCTTTGCCTGCGTCCGTATCGATCATACCCAAGTAGTTTCTCAGGTTGGCGGGAATCGGCTTGGCCAGCCCATAGGGCGCCCAATTTTTCAACTCCTCAACGTGCTCAACCATATAGTCGCCACCCACGGCACTGATAGCACGGGATTTGAAAAGGAGGAACCACGCACCCACCGGACCATAAGCATCCTTAAATCGGACCGGAATGAAACGGACTTCTTGACAAGTCATCTCCGCACCCGCCCGAATGGTGAAATAGGCGCTGGAGCCGGAGTTAAAGGGCGGATACCAGGAACGACCAAAGCCCTCGCCCACGGATCTGGGACGGAACACGTGCACGGCACCACCCAGGCAGGTAATGACGGCCTTTGCCTTGAATACATAGAACTGGTTCTCACGTGTGCTGAAGCCCAAGGCTCCCACACACTTGTTCCCATCCATGAGGGGCTCAACAATGAATACCCTCTCGATGAGTTCTCCGCCTGCATCGTTGATGGCATTCTTGGCTGCCTCGGCAATGATCACCTTGTAGGATTCACCATTGATCATGAGCTGCCAGCGGCCTTCATGGACGTATTTGCCCTCTTCGTCCTTCCAGATATTGAGGCCCCATTTTTCAAAGAGATGGACCGTGGAATCCACATGACGGGCGATATTGTAAACCAGGTCTTCCCTGGATACACCCATCAGGTCCTGACGCACATACTGAACATATTCCTCGGCCGTGTTGTCACCAGCCCCAATACCCACATACTGGTTGATGGCCGAAAGCCCCATGGCCACGGCACCACTCCTGTCCGTCGCCGCCTTGTCCACCATGACCACCTTCAGACCGTTTTTCTTGGCCCAGTAAGCCGCCTCTGTGGCCGCACCACATGCAGAAAACCCCCCACCGAGAATCAGGAGGTCACTGCTCACTTCTACGGTTTCAAAATCTGCAGTAACTGGCATATCAGGTTACCTCCTTTTAAGATCTCGTGGGGACTGCATCCATCCCCAGGGATGCCGGCTCGGTTGCCAGAGCCTGGCTGTTAATGTCGTCATGGGTTGCAAATCCGCCTAGCGGATCGGCTGAGCCTTCAGGTGTGGTCCTCGTGGTGAACTTGAACCGTTTAATGGAACCATCTCTGAATTTTACTGTCCACATAATGTCCTCAGTACCTCTGAGGGGTGTCGCGCTTGCGCCCATGGGCACGAAATCAGAATAACCTCTGACATCCATGGCCTGCTGGGGGCAGAGCTTGACACAGCACATTCATTCCCAGCACATCTGAGGATCACGGTTGTAAGCCTTCATTTCCCCATAACCGTGCGAACCATCTGGGTCCAGCACCATGAGGTCATTGGGGCAGATATACATACAAGCCGTCCTGTCTTCCCCTTTACAACCATCACATTTTTCCATAATCACGTAACTTGGCATTACTGCACCTCCTGAATTTACAAATTAAAGGACATTAAACATCGTGTGGAATTGTTAATAACTCCCTTTTTTGCACCTCCTTTCTCTATATAAATTAGCGTTTTTGGTTGACAAACATGGGAACGCTACAAAGTTAATCGCTCTTACAAACCCTTTTAATGATTAGATTTCTGATGTTTCCAAGCGACTTACTCGATGCCCATTGACACTTTGTGCATTTTTTAACAAAGACTTCCCTTATAACCGATTTTCCACACGTGTCAAGAAAAAACGGATGCAAATTATCAAAATCGTGGAAAAAGTAATGCAGCCCCTTCCTTCGCGGGATTTTCATGGATAAGTGATTGAAAAAATATACCTTATTAATGTATGCTCAACGATTAAATGAGGGAGAATGAGAAAGAAATATGGAACTTATAATCTTAGGTTCAGGAACCGGTCAGCCTTTAGTGGATAGGGGTTCTCCCTCACTGGCATTGCTCTTGGATGAGCGGCTTGTGCTCTTTGATATGGGGCCAGGGACTTTGCACCAGCTTTCCCGTATTGGGATCAATCATCATAAAATCAAACATATCTTTATCAGCCATTTTCACCCGGACCATACGGCCGACCTCATTCATTTTCTCTTTGCCACGCGTCATCCCCCAATTTTGGAAAAAAGAGAACCATTTATGATTACAGGACCCCAGGGATTCAGAGATTTCCTCAAGAAAATCCAGAAAGCCTATGGCAAATGGTTGACCATCCCCTTAGAAATCATGGAACTGGAGGAACTGGAGATCCAAAAGACGGACAGAAGAGCATACGAAGCATTTGATATTATTTCACAACCCGTAAGACACACGCCGCAGAGCCTTGCATACCGCATTGTGGTTCCTTCAGGCAAAAGCCTTGTCTATTCCGGCGACACGGGCTTCTGTTCCGAGATTGTGGACCTGGCCCGGGGCACTGATCTTCTCATATTGGATTGCTCATTTCCTGACGAAGAAGAAGTGGAGGGGCATCTAACCCCGTCCCAGGCTGGCAAGATTGCCAGTTTGGCTGGGGTGAACAAACTCCTGCTCGTCCATTTTTATCCTGAAGTCTTGGCCACCCACATCGTCGAACAGTGCCGTAGGACCTATGCAGGAGAGCTCATTTTGGGAAGGGATTTCTTGCATTTACATCTATAGTGATTATTGGAGTACTGGAGTATAGGAGCGCGGTCAAGGCACGCATGCCTGCCCGCCTCTAACGTGGATCAATTTGTTAGGGAGTCCATTTATGCACCATAAATATGAATCATCGACAAAAGCAATCCCCCTTGAGCAGGCTGTCGGCAAGGTCTTGGCCCACGATATAACGGAGATAAGGCCCGGTCAATTCAAAGGAGCGGCCTTCAAAAAGGGACACATAATAAGAGAGGAGGATCTGAACCACCTCAGGCGTTTGGGCAAAGAACACCTCTTTGTCTTACAGATGGCCGCGGGGGAGGTGCACGAGGATGAGGCGGCCACAAGACTGGCCAGAGCACTGTCCGGGCCGGGTCTTATTTTTGATGAACAGCCCTCCGAAGGAAAGATAGCGTT
This sequence comes from Desulfobacteraceae bacterium, assembly GCA_050122535.1. Taxonomy (GTDB): domain Bacteria; phylum Desulfobacterota; class DSM-4660; order Desulfatiglandales; family HGW-15; genus JASFEQ01. The sequence goes on from JASFIT010000017.1 coordinate 12,315, forward strand.
AAAGGCTGCTCACAGGGGACTCCTAAAGGTAAATGTGGAAGCCCTTACCGAGTTCAATCTGGTCCCTGATGTCACCTGCTCCTCCAGGCATGACAACGTATTGGTTGAGAGTGGAGAGATCGTGGCTGCCACAAGGGCCATTCCTTTGGTCATTCATGAACGCTCCCTCAACAGAGCGGTCCAGATAGCTGAGGATGCTGAAGGCGTATTCTCAGTGAAAAAGCTAACGCAAGCCGATGCAGGCTTGATCATTACGGGCAACGAAGTCTACTACGGCCGGATTGATGACAAGTTCGCACCCCTAATCAGAAAAAAACTGAGATCTTATGGCTGCACCCTAAAAGAGACTATTTTTGCTCCTGATGACAAGGATATAATCGTCCAGGGTATAAAGCAGTTTGTGGAAAAAGGACTGGGGCTCATCCTGGTGGCAGGAGGAATGAGCGTGGACCCTGATGACGTGAGCCGCATGGCCATTACCGATGCAGGGGCCGTGGATGTGGTTTACGGGACCCCCGTGCTTCCCGGGGCCATGTTCCTCTACGGTCGGCTAGGAGATGCACCCATTCTCGGACTGCCCGCCTGCGTTATCTACCATAATGCCACAGTCTTTGACGTTGTTTTGCCAAGGGTCCTGGCAGATGAGAGGCTCACCAGGCGAGATCTTGCTGCTTTGGCACACGGGGGGCTTTGCCTGAATTGTGAACAGTGTAACTATCCCGTCTGTCCCTTTGGGAAATGAAGTGACTCGCGCCATTCTTTGGCCGTCAGGGCCACGGCGCGGTGACCCAAGGTGGGAGGATATCAAGGAGACTGTCGAAAAACCAGCATGTGAGAGGCTGATGGAAAATGTCCATATGCAAGGCTTCCGAAATCCCGAGGAATGAGGCGTACAGAGAAGGACGCCGCAGTGACTTGCCCTGTTAAATCGGCTTCGCCGTCTCGCGTAGCGAGAATTTAACAGGGCGAGGGATAAGGATAACGAAGCAGATGGGCGTTTTCCGACAGCCTTAAAAGTTCCTTTTGACAATATAGTTATTAAGGTCCATCAAATTCCCTTTCACGGAAGAGGTGGGAAAAGGATCCAAGAACGTGGCGGCCTTATCCACGTAAACCTTGGCTTCAGACCGAATCCTATCAACAACCCCGTTATTCCTCACCAAATCGATCAGCTTCCTATAATCTTCGTCATCCGCCTTCTGATTCCTGAACAGATCCTCAAGTCTTTCGATTTCAGCCCCCCCAATACCGGGCAGGGTATAGATAAGAGGCAAGGTAATTTTGCCTTCCTTTAGATCCTTCCCAACTGGTTTTCCGAATGCGCTCTGAGAGGAAGTGTAGTCCAGGAGATCATCCATAAGCTGAAAGGCAACGCCACAATTGAATCCAAATTGAGCTAAATGGTCCACCGTCCCTTTCTGTGCCCCGGAGATGATTGCACCACATGCACAGGCAGCGGAAATCAGAACAGCCGTTTTGGAAATGATGATCTCCATATATTCGTCCTTCGTAATATTCCAATTGTGCGTGTGCACCAATTCCAAAACCTGGCCTTCTGCCATTCTTGTCGTTGTATCAGTAAGCACCTTCAAAAACTCCAGGTTTTTGGCGGCAACGGCTATGGAAAAGGACTTTGAATATAGGAAATCTCCGCTCAAGACGGCTGCGGAGTTCCCCCAAACATGATTGACCGTTGGCTTTTTTCTTCGGATATGGCCATTATCTATGACGTCATCGTGGAGAAGAGAGGCTGTGTGGATATATTCAAAGATGGTTGAAAAGCGGTAAGCATCCTCTCCCTGGTAACCACACAACCGGCATGCCAGCACAAAGAGAAGCGGTCGCAACCGCTTGCCCTCTCCTAAAAGGGAGTGATTGCCGATGCTTTCAATGAGAGGCACCTGAGTACTGAGCGTCCTGTCCAATTCATCATTTATTTTTTCAAAATGATCGTTGAACTGGCCCAGAAATATCCGGTCTGAATCCATGATGTTTAAGGGAGCTAATGATTCCAAAGTGAATAAAATACCTGAAGTTAGGGTTATGATCTCTTGCAGAAGAATTGCTCTTGAATGTCTGCACTCAATTTCTCTTATAATACATTCTTAACATAAATCCAACTATTGAACAATGTGGCCCACAAGATCATAAGTATGGGCCTCTGTGATGCGCACAGGAACGATTTCCCCGATCATGCCATCGCCTTTATTGATCAGAACCTGGCCGTCCACCTCTGGAGCCATGGTCGCCATCCTTCCCTTCAATAATAGATCCGTCTCAGGACTTACCCCCTCCACGAGGACCGAAACAATATGCCCCAGCATCTCCTGGTTTTTCCTCTCTGAAATCTGCCCTTGGAGGCTCATTATGGCGTCCAACCTTTCCTGTGCCACCCGCTCCTCAATAGCAGTCTCTAATCTCGCCGCGGAAGTCCCTTCTTCAGGACTGTAGATGAATCCACCCAGGTGATCGAATTCCGCCTCTTTGACAAAACCGTAAAGCTCATCGAATATCTCGTCTGTCTCGCCAGGAAACCCCACCATAACCGTCGTTCTCAGACTGACCTGCTGGGTCCTGGCCCGAATTCTTTCGATTAATTGCCGTGGGCTCTCCCCATCACAACATCTTCCCATGGCCTTTAGGATTTTCTCGTTGATATGCTGTAAGGGGATGTCAAGATAGGGACAGATCATCTTTTCCCCATCCACAAGTTCCAATAGGCGATCAGAAATCCCATGTGGATGTCCATATAGAATTCTGATCCAATGCAGGCCTTGAACGTGAACTAACCGCTCCAACAGGTCTTCGAGATAGATATCTCCTTCCAGGTCTCTACCATACAGGGTGGTATCTTGGGCAATCAAATTGATTTCTTTGACACCTCGGGCAACCAAGTTTTCGGCTTCCACAATGAGGGACTCTAAACTTCTGCTTCTGTAAGGGCCCCTCAAGCGGGAGATGGTACAATAGGTACACTTGTGGGAACAGCCCTCTGCAATCTTGAGATAAGCGCTGTAAAAGGGGGTCGTCTGGACCCTTGGCATGGTGTGATCAGCCAAATAGGTGGGCCTGCTAATGAGAAACGGTGGCGTTTCTTGGGCCCTTCCCCCTAAGATATCCACGATTTTGTGGATCTCCCCCGTCCCTAACCATCCATCCACCTCTGGAATTTCTCTCAGAAGCTTATAGCCATAACGTTGGACAAAACAGCCGATAACAAAGAGGGCTTCCAGCTCTCCCCTTTCTTTCCTCTTGGCGACTTCCAAGATGGTGTCAATGGATTCGTCTACCGCTGATTGGATAAACGCGCACGTATTTACGATGGCCACCTCTGCCTCTTGTATTGTCGATACAAGGAGGAAGCCGTTCGTTTTAAGCATGCCGAGTACGTTCTCGCTGTCCACAAGATTCTTCGCGCAACCCAGACTGACAAGAAAGATTTTCTTCTTTGATTTCATTATCCGTTCAGATTGTGAAATCTTTTATATTCAATGAAGTTCTAGAATTTGCGAGACGTTTAATTATGGATGGTATGGCCGTTCCAAGAACATGGACTAACTGTTGTGAGGAAACATGAACCCCTTTTTTCTCCACCTAATTGTTTATGTCCTTAGATAGCCGTCGGATGAGGGTCAGGGCAAAGTTTCTCAAAAAAAGGAGTTGCATGGACTCCGAAGCTTTGTCCAGCAGGGTGGCGCTGATCTTCAACAAAATACAATCTGTGGCAGCCGACACCGTTGCAACGCGGGCCTTCCCGCTCAGATAGGACATCTCTCCAAAACATTCACCACGACCAATCGTTGCGATGTTCTTATCCTCCTTCTGGACTGCTGCCCTTCCACTGAGGATGATATAGAATGAATCGTCTATCTCACCTTCAGCCACGACCACCTTCCCCTTTCGCACCTTGATGATATTGCTGGTGCTAAGGATCTCTTTGACTTGATCTCTCTCAAAATTTTCAAAAAATGGCACGTTAAGCACGTAATCGACCACATCCTCAACCTTTTCACTTCTCGTGGTCCCTATCATGCCCCTTAATGCCACCCTCAGGTCGTAAGCGAAATCCATGCAGGACTGATACCGATCTGAGGGATCTATGGCCATGGCCTTTCGCACGATCTTCTCTAAGATCTCAGGGACTTCGGGGCGTATAGCGCGAATGGATACGGGGTCCTCATGGGTAATCATGTACATAATGGAAAAGTAGTTATCCCCTGCAAAGGCCTGTTGACCCGTTAGAAGTTCATATAAAACAGCGCCTAAAGAGAAGATATCACTCCTTTCTTCCACGGGCTCTTCCTTTACCTGTTCTGGAGACATGTAGCTCGGGGACCCAATAATGCCCTTTGAAATGGTCTGCTCAGACTTGATTTGAGCGATACTGAAATCGGCTATTTTTACAGATCCTGATTGCGTGAGCATAATATTCGAGGGCTTGATATCCCTGTGTATAACCCCCATTTTGTGTGCATAATCAAGGGCTTTGCAGGCTGTGAACATAATCTCAGCAGCCTTACTGACGGGTACAAGATTCCCCTTTTTACAATGCTCTTCAAGGGTCGGTCCATCCACATATTCCATGGTGATGTAGCAAAAATCCCGGTACATGCCCGCATCATAGACAGCGATAATATTGGGGTGCATGAGCATTCCTGCCGATTGTGCCTCTAAGAAAAACCTCTCTCGATATCTGTCTGCCTTTTCACCCACAACGTTGCGGGAAGGCCGGGCGATCTTGATGCTCACATCCCTATTAATGTAGGGATCCCTCCCCCGATAAACAACACCTACGCTGCCCTGGCCCAGCTTTCCAATGATCTCATATCGTCCCACAGTATTGAGATCTGAGAGGTCCTCAAGAAATTGGGTATCGACAGGACTGGGTTGCTTATCTTTTCCCAGAACTTTTGCCTTCAGCCAACCGGACAAGCCATGCCTCTTGGCATCGCCTCGCCCTTCCTCTTCTTTCTCTGCCAATCGATTCGACTTGAACAATGAAGACTCCTAATCAGGTAACACACCGATTTATATCATAAAATGGCCGAAAAGTATACCCATATAAAGATACCTAATCAGCTGTCATCGCGAGGATTCCGGCGCTCAGGGGAGCTGAGTGCAGGACGACGACGCAATCTCTGTGTCAAACACGAGATTGCCGCGCTCCCTCCGGTCGCTCGCAATGACCATGTAGAAATTCTTCTCACTTCTCACTCCTTACTTTTCACTCATATCAACCCTGCCTGCTGGAACAGTCTGGGCACATCCAGCTTGTTGACCACGTCCGTAAAGATCTCCCCCATCAATTTGTCTGCATCTCTACGACCCAGCACTTTGAGACGCTCTGCCTGGCCACTGATCGTCTGGCTGGCCAGGAACTCCCCATCTTTCATCAGCTTGGCCTCGTAATCCATGGTGACGACCCAGTCCCTGTCCACCAGATCCAAAACAAGATCTTTGAGCACAATCATCATTTCAGTCTCACTCTCTTTCTTCTCTGAAACGACCTCTGCACCCATATACTCCAACCTCTCTTTGAAGACCGCTTTAAATAGAGAAGGGATGTGGTACACGCCTATCCTGAAGCCGTCTTCATCACCCCGCGCAAAATAGAGTGTGATGTTTCCTGAAAAATTCTTGTACTGCTCTTGAGCGCCTTTGCCGATGAGATCTTTGGATTTTCTCGCGTCTTCGAACCCGACAAATACCTTTTTCCCTTTCAATGGGTCCGACCTCATTGGGAGCCCGTAAGTCACCTTCAGCTCGGGAATCCTGCTACAGGAGGTGACGGCCATGAAAACAAAGAGCATCCCTATGAAAATCCTCCCCGCTTTAGTCTTGGTCTTCATTTCTTTATCCTCCTTTCACGTCATTATTCTGTTTCATTTCCTCCAGGAGAGCCATCAGCTCTCCTTTCCTGTTCAACTCAGGATGATCCATCACCCTATCAACGAGTTTCTCTAAAATCATTCCCACCTCAGGGCCCTCTGACAAACCCAAGATCTCCATAGCCTCGTGACCGTCTATGGCCAGATCTTGAGTTTTTAAAACAAGGCCTTTCCTCCTTAAGGTCTCTATCCTCTCCTTAAGTTCTGAGAATTGACCCATTTTCTCATCCTCTATTCCATGGGCCAAAATATCGGCCTTGCGAAAGGCAAGGAGACAGTCCATGTTTTCAGAACCCACTCGTCGAATCAGACGTCTCACCGCTCCGTCGCTCCACCCTGCGTCATATCCCACCAGCCTCATATGATGGACGATCAGATTTGTTACCTCCCCTATTATCTCTTTACTAAACCTGAGCCGTTCCATGATCTGTCTGGCCAACTTCGCACTCTCCTTCTCGTGCCCCAAGAAGTGGAATTCCCCATTGATTTTCTTTCTCACGCGAGGTTTGGCAATGTCATGTAAAAGGGCAGTCAATCTCAAGACCGCCTCTGGCTCCACCTGATCAAGGGTCTGCATGATATGTTTATAGATCGTATATCTGTGAGAGGCGTCCTGTTTTTTTCCATATCCCTCAAGGAGTTCCGGAATGAGCTGCCTAAGCAGGCCTACCCGGACCAGGAGATTGAAGCCGACCGACGGTCTTTGGCTCAATAGGATCTTCAGCAATTCCTCCCTTATCCGCTCTGGCGCCGCAGAATCCAATTGTTTGGCCATCCCAGAAATGGTGTCCAGAGTGTTAGACTCTATTCGAAAACCCAGTTCTGTGGCCAATCGCACAGCCCTTAAGAGACGGAGCGGATCCTCTTTGAACCTCTCTTTCGGATCTCCCCCGGCCCTCACTAACCGACGCAAAAGATCCCCCCTTCCCCCGTGAGGATCCATGATCTTTCTCAAGTCCTTATCATAGGCCATGGCGTTTATGGTAAAGTCACGGTGTCTTAGATCTTCCTCTATACTAGGACCAAAGCCCTTCGAATTTCTGAAGGTCGTGACCTCGTAACAACGGTCTAAATGAACAAGCGTTACCGTTCCATGCTTTAAGGAGAAATTCCTGATATCCCGGAATGTGGACCTGATCTCTTCCGGCTTTGCAGAGGTGGCCACGTCCCAGTCAGTCACCGTCCTTTGGAGGCAGTAATCCCTTACCGCCCCCCCAACGATATAGGCCTTGTGCCCAGAATCATGCAGTCGCTCAATCACGGTCTTAATGAACTTTGGGATGTCCATGCCTTGCGCCTTAGAATTCTTTCCCATCAAATCCAAGTTTTCAGATAATTCCCGATCTTCTTCCCTCATGTTGAATGCCTTATACAGATTCTACCACAGAAGCAGCAGCAAATTAACTCCCGTTTGACATCCACGCGGCCGATCAGGAACGCACGAATAGAAGTTCGCAGCCATACCCGGCCCCCCGCCACCCGCCACCCGCCTTCGCGGGTGCAGGTTTCGCATGCGCAAACTTCACGGAGATGGACTTCGGCAGGAATCCTGAGGGTTGAAAAACTTCACAAAATGACTTGCCAAAATCGTACAGGTTGGGTTACAGGGATAGCAATTTTCATAACAGGGGAAATTTTCCCCCTGTATAGCAAGCTAACCGACCAACGAAGGAGCATTCCTTCCCCATAAGTAACAACGGGAGCGCAAAATAGGCGACTTAAGAAGTGTCATTGCGAGGAGCAAAGGCGACGAAGCAATCTCTTCAATAATTTTAGGCTTGAGATTGCGTCGCTCCCTTCGGTCGCTCGCAATGACAATAGGTTGCGATGCAAGATGTAGCCTATTTTGTGCCCTTAATAGTAATTTTACTTGATTTGGAAAGGATATCAGAGGCCATGGAGGATCCCAAAGAAAGACTGGTGACGTCTATTTCTACTACTGAACTTGAACGCCGTTGGCGGGCAGCACAGGAAATGATGCGCCTCAATAAAATAGATTTCCTCATCATGCGGAACGACGAGGAGTTCCTGGGAGGGTATGTAAAATGGTTCACTGATCTACCGGCTCGTCACAGCTACCCCTATACCGTCATCTTCCCCGTAGATGATGAGATGACCCTTATCTCCTGTGGCGCCGCCCCCCCAGCCGATCCGGGGCCTCCGCCGTGGGCCGTGCGCGGTGTCAAACAGAGATTAGGAGCACCCTATTTTCCATCGGCCCACTATACGAGCACTTATGACGCCGAATTGGCCGTCAAGGTCTTGAAAGATAAGAAGGGTGCGACCATCGGGCTGGTGGGGCGATCCTTCATTCCTGTTAATTTTTACGAGGTGCTGAGCAAACATCTGAGCGGGTCAAAATTTGTGGATGCGACCGATCAGATCGATCAGATAAAAGTGATAAAAAGTCAAGAGGAAGTGGAACTGATTAAAAAGACCGCCCAACTCCAGGATGCGGCCATGGAACACGTGAAAAAATCAATCAGGCCTGGACGAAGGGATTTTGAGATCTATGCGGAAGCGTTGCATTTCACAGCTCTAAATGGCAGCGAACGGCAGCTGATATTGGTCAGTTCTGGCCCTCACGGCACCCCTGTGCCATTCCAGCCCCGTCATTTCCAAAACAGGGTGATGAAGGATGGGGACCAGGTCTCTATCCTCATCGAAGTAAATGGACCGGGCGGGTTCTACGCCGAGCTGGGCAGGATTTTTTCCATTGGAAAACCTTCACAGGAATTGCAAGATGCCTTTGGGGTTTCCCTGGAGGCACAGAAGTTATCCCTCCAACTGTTAAGGCCCGGAGCGGACCCGAAAGAGATATGGGACGCAAATAATGAATTCCTAGAGAAAAAAGGATATTTTCCTGAGAGGCGGCTCTATGCCCACGGCCAGGGCTACGACCTCGTGGAACGACCCCTCATCCGATATGACGAACCCATGAAGATCAGGACGGGCATGAATCTCACGGTCCATCCCACAGCCACTAACGAACGGGCCTGGGCAGGGGCTACGGACAATTACCTTGTTACAGAGAAGGGAGTCAGCGACTGCCTACACAAAACTCCCAAAGAGATTATCGTTCTTTAGCAGAAGAGGAGGGCGGAAGTGCGGGTGATCATCCTGGATGAGTACGCTGAATATTACAAATCGAAATTGAAGCCCGGTTTTCCCGATGTCGAATTTCATGCGGTCCTCAAGGAAGAGGAGATCGGCGATCTGATCGAGAATGCGGACATCCTCATGTTGTTCAAGATATCCGATGAAACCATCAGGAGGGCCTCGAAGTTGAAGTGGATTCAGGCCGCGACCGTGGGGGTGGATGTCATCCTTAAACTCCCGTCCCTTAAAGAAGAGGTCCTGGTGACATCCTCAAGGGGCATACACGGACCGCAGATGTCAGAGATGGCTGTCATGCTCATGATTGCCCTAAGTCGCGGTTTCCCGCAGATCATACGCAACCAGGAACGGAAGCACTGGGAGCGCCGGCCCGCAAAGCTCCTATGGCAGAAAAAGGTGGGAATTCTCGGATTGGGGGTTTCAGGGCAGGCGATTGCCGAGAAATGCAAGGTTTTCGGGATGACCGTCTACGGTATTAATCGAACCAGGAAAGAATTTGAGAACGTGGACTTCTATTATCCGATCGATGGACTTATGGATGTAATCCGGGAGGTGGACTATTTTGTCATCGTCATGCCCTCAACCCCCGATACCCGGGGGATGGTTAATGCTGAAGCCATTGCCGCCATGAAACCCACCTCCTACCTCGTCAATCTCGGGAGGGGAGACCTCGTCGATACGGAAGCATTAATCGATGCTCTTGAGTCGAAAAAGATCGCGGGTGCCGCGCTTGACGTTTTTCCGGGCTCCCCCCCGAATCCCTTAACAAAGGATAGTCCCTTATGGGAAATGAAGAACGTGATCGTGACCCCCAATGTAGCCGGCATGACCGACATCTATCCCGACCAGATCCTCCCGATCTTTGAGGAGAACCTCCGCCGATTTCTAAAGGGTAAAAGACGGGATCTTATTAATCTTATTGAGCGGTAAGCGGCGTTTTACAAAAACGGAATGGACGTCCATCTTCTGCAAGAGGGTAAATCATAGCGAATGAGAATGGGTTTAAGTTGATGGGAGAGGAACGCATAAAATCATAGGAGACGCTCTTTTCCTCTACAAAGGAGGTGCCGGCAACGGATGTTTTGACAACCATCAAGTAATTAAAGGGGCTTGGTACCTTACTCTTTTGGTTTGGCAACCTTGTTGAGTTCAGCAACTGCCTGTTTTGCTTTCCTGTTCTCAGCTTCCGTGGCCGCTTTGTATGGTGGCAGTGGCGGCCCCAGGTCAATTCCGCTCATGTGGAAAAATTTTGCTTTCATATATCCAACCACCGAGTGGTCAATCCGGCTTCCCATGGCCATTGCTGCCGTCCGGGGAATAAGCAGGGGGGACTGGGAAATAATGATTTGTTGAAGATGCCACGCTTTTTCCATGTCCCCTTTTTTAAAGGCATCATAGACGGCTACCATGATCGGAATCCAATCCGATCCCCCCAAAGCCCCCGAGGCGCCGAATTGCAGATGCGGCATCATATTCCACTCGACGCCGAAAATAGAAAATTTTTCTCCGAGCCCGAGATGATACATTCCTGCGATGTGGCAGATATCACTTACAATGGCCTTCATAGCAATAATGTTATCGCTCAGGGCGGCAATTCTTTTGATCAGTCCCGGTGCCATGTATGTGCCTACCGGACTTGAGTCGTATAATGCGATGGGAATTCCAGTGTTTTCGAAAATCATGCGATGATGTTCGTATATCTCTTCATCGGTGCCTCTGCGAGGAACAGTGGGCGAAATCCAGGCACAGTCGTAACCGATCTTCTCCGCATAATTAGCCAGACGGATGGAAGTAAGGGTATTGGTGGCGTGACATCCAGCGGCGCAAAATGCGCGCCCCCCCACATGCTCAATGCAAACCTCAAGATGCCTTTTCCTGACGGCCTCCTCCA
>JASFIT010000018.1:0-22402 GCA_050122535.1 Desulfobacteraceae bacterium
GGTTAACAATCTTTTTCAGGAAGATGACCAGACCACTGTCCCAGGCCGTAATCTCCCTGGTGTCAAAAGCAGTGCGCTGGATACCCGTTTCGGCCTCCATTCGCTTTCGGACCTCATCGGCGGAGGAAATCTCGTTCCCCACCTCCCAGCTCCCGGAAAGCTTTACTAAGAGGGTATCATCAGCAGGGCGGCTGAATTCCATTTTGCTCCGCGCAGAACTTATTTCCGCTGTGGCATCTTTTTCTCTTACCTTTGCCATTTGGTCATCTTCAATCTTTTCGTTTCTAAATTCTTGAGAGGTTCCTAAATGGTGGGAGTCAATTGCTTTAAAATTCGTTCAAATTGAGTCTTGTTAAATGAATTCAGGCTTAATTTAACATTCCCGCAATTACTCTAACTTCTAAAATTAATTTGCATTAGGGTGGATTTCAATAGGGTAAAACCCCCATTTTCTTGAGAACTGCTATGTATTTTATTCACCAGATGGTCATCGCAGTTATAGGGCGCCTACCGGCATCGTATAACTCCGCCCTCCAATTTATAATCGAATACAATAAGGATCATGTGGAGGGGCAAGCGCTGGAGGGGCGAGTTACACAAGCCCCTTTTCCACTATGAGCGACTCGATTGTGCGATATGAATGCCCACCAGCCGGGCAATGAGAACGGCGAGGTAAAGCTGACCCATCATGGCCTCCAAAAGGGCAAAAGATCGTGCCGGCGCACTGATGGGTGTGATCTCCCCGTAACCCAGCGTGGTGAGGGTGACATAACTGTAATAGGTAAAAGTCGCTTGATTGACTGTTCCCTGCGGCATTTGAAAAGAGCCGGGCTGAAAGAATTCTAAGGTGGAATATACGAAAGCCCAGACCAACCCCATGAGGAAATACACGCAGATCGCACCCATGATCATATCGCCCGTAATATTATCTTCGCTGAACAGATGGAGCAGAATAATTGTGGCCGTATAGGCCAACAAAAGGCCTCCCAGGATATTGCTTAGGGTGTCTAAGAAGGGATTGTCTTTAAGATAACTTAACAGTTGCAGAGCTTCCGTCACCAAAACCAGGAACAGAGCTAAGACCAGAGTGATTTTTTTTTGGCTGATGGCATAAACCGCAGAAAGGAAGATCAGAAAAAAGAAGATCTCCATGAGATAGGCGATGGCCAAACGCTCCGTTAAAAAGGGACGGAAGACAAACATGAGCACCATGGAGATGAACAGGAAAAGAAATCTCCCTACCCGAAAGTCGGTAAATGGAATACGAATATTTCCGAACATGGCACTATCCTTCTCGTGTCTTTTACCAATCAGGCGATCGCCATAATTTTCGGTCCTCTTCAGGGGGTGGTTTCTGTTTCTCCAAGGACAGGAGCTGACCCCAGTCTGTTCGCCGGGCCATTTCCACTTTGATCTGTTCGGGAACGAAATCCTTGTCCTCCCGAATCTGCCAACCCCCGCCCAAAGCCTTGTACATGGCCACCAGGTTGATAACGATATCTCCTTTCCTTGTTACGTAGGTCTCTTGCGAGCGCGTCAGAAATCGTTGTGTATCAAGGACCCGCTGGTAATCCACCAGGCCCTCCCGATATTGAAGAAGTGAAAGATCTACCGAACGTTTGTAGGCTTGAACGCTGGATGATAAGAACTTGGCCTCCTCTTGCGTTCGCAAGAATGCCACCATAGAATCTTCCACCTCTTGCGCGGCCCTGAGGACCGCGTTCTGATAGTTGACGGCAAGCTCCTGAAAGATGGCATCTTGGGCGCGCACATTGTTTTTAATGCGCCCGTAGTTGAGAATATTCCATGTGAAACCGCCCCCGGCTTGCGCCGTGACGCTATCTGAATCAAAAAAATTGCCGGTACTGAGAGATGCCAATCCGATGGTCCCCAGCAGACTGAATGCGGGGTAAAGCTCCGCTTTGGCAACCCCGATGCGGGGACTCTGGGCAGCCAGTTGACGCTCCGCCAGTCGGATATCCGGGCGTCGTCGAAGCAATTCAGCAGGAACTCCCACGGTCACTTCAGTGGGTACGGCTGGAATGGGCTTTGGTCCCTCCAGAATCTCATTGAGTTCGCTCGGCATCTTGCCCAGCAGGATGCTGAGACCGTTCTTGGCCTGGCGCAGATTCCGTGACAGTCGGGGGATCAGAGACTGTGTCTCACTGAGCAGGGCCTTGGCCTGCGCCACATCCAACTCGCTCACCTCCCCACCCTTGAAACGCGCTTCAGCAATCTGAAGGGACCGTTCCTGAATCCTCACGTTCTCTCGTGCAATTTCCAGGCGTTCTTCAAGGGTGCGAATAGCCACATAGGTGCGCGCCACCTCGGCTGTGAGTGAAACCAGGACGTCGTCATAGCTCGCAATAGAGGCCTCCAGGGCCCCGAGGCCAGATTCCACGTTACGGCGGAATTTGCCCCAAAAATCAAGCTCCCAGACGGCATCAAATCCCAGAGCGTATATATTAAGATCGTTATCAATATTTTTCCGGACGTCGGGAGGGAGGTTTAGCCGATTCCTGCTTATTCTGTTATAGCCGGCCGCACCAGAGCCCTGCTGTTGTTGCGGATAGAGATTCCCGTAAGCGATACCCAACTGTGCCCTGGCTTCCAGGATCCGAAGCCCCGCAATTCGAAGGGGCAGATTCTGCTGGTAGGCTTGCTCCACAAGGCTATTCAAAACAGGATCATCGAATACCTCCCACCAATTGGAAAGATCTGTTGGCTCTGCCTTAATTTTAGGGTCCTTCTGCTCGATCCACTCCTTCTGCTGCGGGGCCGGGGGTGGCTTTATGTAATCCGGGCCCACCATGGCACAACCGCTGAGAAAGAACGTCAGGACCATGAAGCCCAGAAGGCATCGAGATCCAATCGTGCATTGATTCATTTCATCGGCCAGTCTTACCTTTCTCTTACACATGATCATCTCCCTCTTTTGGTCAGAGTAAACGGTTAGGCTTCTGCCTCATAACGGACTTTGTAAAATATGGCATAGAGGACGGGCACCACAATCAGCGTCAGTATCGTCGCAAATCCCAGTCCGAACATGATGGTGACAGCCATCGAGATAAAGAAGGCATCCTGAAGCAGCGGCGTCATACCAAGGATGGTGGTCAGGGCTGCCATGGAGACCGGTATCAGACGACTGACGCCAGAATCCACGATCGCCTGGAAGGGAACCTTGCCGCTTTTCATTTCCAGGTCAATTTGATCAATGAGCACAATCGCATTCTTGATCAGCATCCCGGCAAGACTCATCAGGCCCAACAAGGCCATAAAGCCAAACGGCTGGTTGAACATTAACAGCCCGGCGGTTACCCCTATGATTGAGAGGGGTACCGTCAGCCAAATGATCAGGGTCTTTTTGATGGAGTTGAACAGGATCACGACCAAAAGGACCATGAGCCCGAAGAAGATGACAATGTAGCCAGACAAGCGGTCCTGTGCCTTGGCTGAATCTTCCGCCTCTCCGCCCCACGCGATATAGTACCCCGGCATGTCTTTGAGGGGCAGCATATCCATGTATCGAACCCGAATGGTGGCAGCATTCCATTTATCCGGGCTAACAGGTTTGCCTAGCTTTTGTTCCACGTCCACGCCCAATGCCTGCTCGATCTTCGGCTTTACGCGAGAAAACAAGTCACTGGCGAGTCCTTCGCGCATGTCTGCGTGGATCTTGAGCATCTTGCTACGATCACGGCGCCAAATGTAAGGGTCCTCGAACTCCGTCTTAAATTCAGTGACCACTTGGCCAGCAGGGATCATCTTCTGGGCCGCTGGGCTCCAGACCTGGATGGCCTCCAAATTGTCCAGATCGACCCTTTCATATTCAGGAGATCGCGCAACAATGGGAATAAGCTCGTCCCGTTCCCGGTAAACGCCTGCTCTGGTTCCCAGAACAGAGGATTCTATGGCCTCGGCCAGTTGTGGCCGGTCGATCCCTGCACGGCGGGCCTGGGCCTCCGCCATTTGCGGCCGAACCACCTTGATCTTGCTACGCCACTCGCTTCGTACCCCTTTAGACATGGGATCTTCCAAGATGATCCCCAGGGCTTTTTCCCCGAGTCGCCGGAGCACCTCAGGGTCGGAACCCTGAATGCGCAGTTGGATCTTTCCACCTGTGGAAGGCCCCAGGGTAAATGCGCGTGTGTTGATGATGGCTTGGGGGAAAAGCTCTTCAAGATCTTGCTGACTCGTTTTCATCATCTCTGGAACTCTTTTATGGTCGTCCAATTGGACGAGGATCTGTGCGAAACTCTGGTATGAGGATTCCGGGGTGTAGATAAGTAGGAACCGCACCTGTCTGCCGCCCACGAAGGTGATGACGTTTTCCACGCCCTCCTGTTCTTTTAGATAGGCCTCTGCCCTTTTCATCTGTTCAGAAGTTTCATTGATGTAAGTCCCTTCCGGGAACCATAAGTCGATGTAATACTGCGGATTGGTGGAATCGGGAAAGAACATGTTTTTTACCCAGCTAAAACCTATGACTGACGCCACAAAGAGGCCCACAACGATAGCCATGGTGAACCATCGCGAGCGAACGCTGACTGTCAGCAGCTTTTGGTACAGCTGGTAAAAAGCTCCCCCATAGGGATCTTTTGGGCCACCGCTCTCATCAGCCTCCTTGGGTTTCACTTTCAGAAATGTCTTGCAGAAGAGGGGCGTGTTGGTGACCGCCGTCACCCAGCTCAAGGTCAATGAGATCAAGATCACATAAAACAGCGTGCGACAGTATTCCCCGGTAGAGTCCTGTGAAGTGCCGATGGAGGCAAAGGCGGCAATGGCGACAAGCGTGGCGCCTAGAAGGGGCATGCCCACCTGCCCGACCACATCCTTGGCGGCCGTAAGGGCGTCTGTTCCCTTCTCCATCCTGACCCTCATGCCGTCTGTCACCACGATGGCATTATCCACCAGCATGCCAAGGGCGATGACGAGCGCTCCCAATGATATCCTCTCCAAGGTGACGTTGCCCATATACATGAAGATGAAAGTTCCCATGATGGTTATGAAAAGGATAGCCCCGATAATCAGACCGCTCCGAAGCCCCATGAAGATGAGCAGCACCACGATAACAATACCGACCGCCTCGGCCAGATTTATGAGAAAGCTGTTGATTGACTTGGTTACAGCGTCGGTTTGGAGATAGATTACCTGCAACTCCATCCCAAGGGGTGCCAGGGCTTCCAGTTCCTTGAAGCGCTGCTTCAATGCCTCGCCCATGGTGACCACGTTACCGCCAAGGACCGTGGAGATGCCCAGGCCGATAGCGGGTTTACCGTCGTAGCGCAGGTAGGTGTCAGCCGGATCCTTGTAGCCGCGCTCTACGTCTGCCACATCCCTGAGAAATACGAGGCTCTGCGAACCCTGGCCGCGTCCCCGGACCAAGAGATCCCCAAACTCCTTCTCGGAGGTAAATACACCAGTTGGGTTGACCGGAATGAACTCATCTCCGATTCTGAGATGGCCTGCGCTTGCCACGAGGTTCTTGCCCGCCAAGGCGTTATAGATATCCTGCTGGGAGATGCCAAGCTCCGCCATCTTCTCCCGGCGCATCTCCACATAAATGGCCTCCGGCTGAACGCCGTAAAGAACGATGCGCTTGACATCCTGGGCGTGGAGCAACTCGCGCTGAAGGAATTTGGCATATTCGTAGATTTCCTTGTACGTATAGCCTTCTCCCGTAATGGCCACGTAGACTCCGTACACGTCTCCGAAATCATCGTTTACGATGGAAGGGCCGGCACCGGGTGGCAGCTGGGCCTGGTAGTCATTGATCTTGCGACGCAGTTCATCCCATACCTGCGGGAGTGAATATTTGTCGTACTTGTCCTGAATCCTGACTTTGACCTGTGAAAACCCCCGGGAGGATCGGGACTCGATCCATTCCAGTTGACCCAACTCCTGGGCGGCCTTTTCGATCACATTGGTCACTTCTTCTTCCACCTCCGCGGCTGAAGCACCAGGGTAGGGTGTCATCACCATGGCCTCTTTAATTGTGAATTCAGGGTCCTCCAGTCGAGCCAGCTTATCGAAACAGATCCATCCAACCGCGACCATGACGAAAGTCAGGACCCAGGTGATAACGCTTTTCCGAATACTGAGCTCAGCGATATTCATCGTCCGTAGCCCTCCAACTCACCCAGATCGCGAACCTGCATGCCCTCTCGGAGCAGGGTAACGCCTGTGAGGGCGATCTTTTCACCAGGCTTGAGACCGGAGAGGATCTGGATACTGTCTGTCCCGGTCAAATCGCCGGTCGTTACCTTCCGCTTCTGGACTTTCATTGTCTCCTTGTCGACCACCCATACATGGGAGGCGCCCGACTCGTCCGAAAAAACAGCAAGGGCAGGAACAACGAAAAGACCTTCTTCTTCCATTTGCAAGCTCAACGTTTTTCCTGTGACCGTAGCGGTCATGCCAGGCAAGATTCTTATATCCTCAGGTGCCGGCATGGTCAGGACGATGCGATAGGTCTGCGTCCTGGGATCCGCTCGTGTTGAGTATTCTTTAATGGTCAGCGGGTATTGCTTTCCAGGGGCAGGCGCAAACTCGGCAACAGGGTCTACGGAACCACTTCTGACGGTCGCCATAACAATTTCGGGGACATCCACGAGGATCTCCATATGAGAGAGGTCATCGAGTGTGACAACGGGTTGCTTGCGACGGACTTCCTGGTAGTTTTCCACATGTCTCGTAGCGATGACACCCGAGAAGGGAGCCCGAAGATAGGTGTAACTGAGCTGGAGTTTTGCGGCGTCCAGAGTCGCCTGAAGAGCATTTATCTCTGCCTTAGACTTCTCCACGGCCTCGCGCCTTCGGTCGACCATGGACTGGCTTGCTGCGCCGGGATCCTTTTTCCGAATCCTTAAGATGCGGTTGTATTCGCTGTTAGCCCTCTCCAAGGCGGCCTTGGCCCTTGCCAGCTGCCCTTCCGCATTCCGAACATCGGTCTTGAAATCCCTCGGATCGACGCGGGCCAAGAGCTGTCCTTTTTTCACTTCTTGTCCCTCATCCACATTGAGTTCGATAAGAGGCCCCCCCACCTGAAATGCCAGATCTACGCGCTGGGCTGCGCGCACTCTGCCAGGGAACCGGCGTTTAGAGGCCTCACCGCTGGAGGTAATTTTCATTATTTTTATGGGCCTGACCACTTTTCTCTTGGTCACTTCCTCTTCCTTCTTGTCACAGGAGACGAGAAAGAGAGCCAAAGTGCCGATCAGACAAGCTGCTCCAGGTATTGAATAGGTCTTTAAAAATTGCTTAAATAGCTGCATGTTGCGCTCCTCAGTATTTTTCTAAACATAATTTCATTTGATGGAAAAACAACAGTGTCGTTGCCTTCGCCCGCAAATAGTAAAGGTGTAAATCGGTTAGCTCAGCGTTGAATGAGTGAGGAAAACAGATAACAACTCCTGTCAATTATTTCAAGTTTTAATCTATTTCTAACCGTTAACACCACCGCTTGTCCCCATTTGGCCTAAAATTGAAGGATTTGACGTGGACAAATAAAGATTCTGCAATTATTTTATTGAGAATTCTCTCGTTATCCGGGATTTTAATGGCCATGAAAGCCGCTTTTTGTAGGATATCCTGACCTCTATATGCCAAAGGTTGGTCTGGGTGAGGCCGGTAAGGCGTCCCAAAACTAATGGATACCCAATCGTCATGATGTGTGCTAGATCAAAAAAACTGGAGGTGATTTGTTGTGAGAAAACACTTGGATTTGGGCTCAATAATCATACTCCTGATTACACTTGTGCTGTTCATCGCGGCCTTATTTTTCAAAGGATTAACGCATGATATCCTGCTAGAGGCGGGCGTATTTCTTGTGTCGGTGAAAGTGATCATGATGGCTTACAATATCAGCCAGCACGCAAATGAGATTATTAGAGAAATCAGGGAGCTTAAGGACGCAATGGATGCAAACTAGTATCTATCGAGGATGGTGCATTGTAATCCCCCTCCTTATCAGACTGTGTGGTAATTAGAGAAAACCGTCATTCCGGGCGAGCCTGCAAGCCTGCCCCGTACTCGATACGGGGTTAGGCGAGACCCGGAATCCAGGAAAATCGCTGAAAATCAAATCATTCTGGATCCCGGCTCGCATCCCGCTCCGCGGGACTTGGCCGGGATGACCAATTGCGACACAGTCTCTCTACGGGAGAGGGGTGACTCGGAATCTCTCAAAGGAGGCAAGTAGTGGTCCACGAACTCGCGGGAAAGCCGGTCCCCAGAACATTGCTCGCCAACATTCCAAGGCTTGTCTCTGCTTATTATACGTATAAGCCCGATGTTTCAAATCCAGCGCACCGCGTGGCCTTCGGGACCTCAGGTCACAGGGGGTCGAGTTTGAAAGGCAGCTTCAACGAAGACCACATCCTGGCCATCGGCCAAGCCATCTGCGAATACAGGAAGTCAAGAAATATCACCGGCCCTCTATTCATAGGTATGGACACGCATGCCCTTTCGGAACCGGCACTGGCCACCGCCATCGAGGTATTTGCCGCCAATGAAGTGACAGTAATGATCCAGAAAGGCCTTCGGTACACGCCTACCCCTGTAATCTCACACGCCATCCTGACTTTCAACCAGGGCAAAAGGAAAGGTTTTGCGGATGGTATCGTTATCACCCCTTCCCACAACCCGCCAGAGGACGGCGGATTCAAGTATAACCCACCCGAAGGGGGACCGGCGGCCCCGGAAACGACCAAGGTCATCCAGGAAAGGGCAAACGAGATTCTCGGCAGTGGCTTCAGAGGTGTGAAAAGGATACCCTTTGAAAGGGCAATGAAGGCGAAGACGACCAAAGCGCATGACTACGTGGAGCCCTACGTGAAAGACCTCAAGAACGTTACTGATATGGATGCCATCGCCAGTGAAGGGATCAAGATAGGCGTGGATCCACTTGGTGGTTCGTCCATTGACTTCTGGGATCCCATTGCCGAGTGCTATGGTCTTTCTATGGAGGTGGTGAATCGAAGTGTTGATCCCACCTTTTCTTTCATGCCCCTGGATAAAGACGGGAAAATCCGTATGGACTGTTCATCCCCTTATGCCATGGCGAGTCTAATTACACTGAAGGACAATTTTGATATCGCTTTCGGTAATGATACGGACGTGGACCGCCATGGCATCGTTACCAAGGGGGAAGGGCTTCTGAATCCCAATCATTATCTCGCTGTGGCCGTCTGGTATCTATTTCAGAATCGGCCTAACTGGAGAAAGGACGCCGTGGTGGGCAAAACCCTGGTCTCCAGCTCTATGATCGATCGAGTGGCAGTACACTTGGGGAGAGAACTTGCAGAGGTGCCTGTTGGCTTCAAGTGGTTTGTCGATGGGCTCCTTGATGGCTCTTATGGGTTCGGGGGAGAAGAGAGTGCGGGCGCCGCGTTCTTGAGAAGAGACGGCACGGTCTGGACCACAGACAAAGACGGTATCATTATGGACCTGCTCGCCTGCGAAATTACGGCAAAGACAGGAAGGGATCCCGCCCAAATATATGATGAATTGAGGGAGAAGTTTGGCGATCCTATGTATGAGCGCATTGATGCACATGCCACAACCAAACAGAAGGCGATTCTGAAAGGGCTTTCCCCAGACATGGTCAGGGCAGATGAGTTGGCCGGAGAGCCCATCATAGCAAAACAGACCCGTGCACCAGGGAATGACGCGCCCATAGGTGGCCTGAAGGTGGTGGCGGAAAATGGTTGGTTTGCAGCGCGACCCTCAGGCACCGAAGAAATCAATAAAATATATGCTGAAAGCTTCAAAGGAAAAGAGCATTTGGAAAGAATCAAGGAGGAGGCGCAGGCCATAGTGAACGCTGCCTTCAAGGCAGCAGGAGCCATGTGAAATCCGAAATTCGAAGCCACCAGTAAAACAGGGACGGCGGGTTTCACGTCCAGTGAAAATGACGCTTTCTGATAATAGACTAGAGGTACTGAGGAAAGTTTATGGCAAATAGTCTCTATATCACGGCCACTGAAGCGAGGAGCGGAAAATCGGCCATTTCTCTCGGTTTGATGGAGATGCTTCTGAGACAAATCGAAAAGGTTGGCTTTTTTAGGCCAATCATCACTGTAAATCAGGGACGCAACGAAAAGGATAATGACATCGATTTGATCTCCTCATATTTCAACCTGGGGATTCCATACGAAAGAATGTATGGCTATACGGCAACGGAGGCCAGCGATCTTTTTTCTGCTGGCAAAGAGGAGGAGATTGTCGAGGGTATCATAAGCAAATATGACCAACTCGAGGAAATGTGCGATTTCGTCTTGTGTGAGGGCACGGACTTTGTAAGTTCAACCGCCGCTTTTGAGCTGGACATCAATGCAGCGATCAGCAAGAACTTGGGATCCCCGGTCTTGCTGGTGGCCAATGCAAACCAAAAGAGCCTAGAACAGACGACGAGGTCCGCAGAACTGGCCCTGGATTCACTCAGTGACAAAGGATGTCTGACCATCGCCACAATCGCTAATCGCATTGCTCCCAAAGACGTAAAGAAAGTGATCCAGAGTCTCGAGAAGAAGGAATTGGTCCGGAATCAACTCGTCTATGCCATACCTGAAGATGAATCACTGGGTAGACCCACGGTAGGCGAAATCGCCAAGATAATGGGTGCGGAAATCTTATATGGGCAGGAACAGCTGAATCGACACGTCCATAATTTTACAGTGGCTGCCATGCAACTGCACAACTTTTTGACAAGGATAGAACGGGGTTCATTGATCATTACGCCGGGAGATAGGGCGGACATCATCGTTGCCTGTCTGGCCATCGTATCATCTACATCCATGGAAAATATTTCCGGAATCCTATTGACAGGGGGCTTGAAGCCGCAGAAGCCCATTTGGGGCCTGATCAAAGGATTTCCTCAAATGGTACCTATCCTCAGCGTCAAAGAGAATACTTTCCCCACGGCAACGATGGTAAATAAGATCCATGCCACAATTTCACCGGACAATGAGCGGAAAATAACACAGGCCATAGCGGTCTTTGAAAAAAACGTTGATGTGGAAGAGTTAGGGAAAAAGATCATTGCCACGCGCACGTCCATTGTCACACCTAAGATGTTCGAATATGCGTTGTTGGAGAGAGCAAGGAAACACAAACAGCACATCGTTTTACCCGAGGGTGAAGAGGAAAGGATTTTGCGTGCCTCAGAGATACTCCTTCGGCGAGATGTGGTTGGCATAACTCTTCTGGGTGATGAGCCTTTGATCTATGAAAAAATTGGACAAATGGGATTGCGAATGAATGGCGTAAAGATTATTGATCCGGTCAGATCCAAGGCATTTGATGATTACGTGCAGACTTATTACGAGTTGAGGAAGCACAAGGGCATTACCATGGATAATGCCCGCGATGTTATGAGCGATGTGGGCTTTTTCGGCACCATGATGGTCTATAAAGGGCATGCCGATGGCATGGTGTCCGGTGCGGTCCATAGTACGGCAGCGACCGTTCGCCCCGCTTTCGAGTTCATCAAGACAAAGGCGGGATTTTCCATTGTCTCCAGTGTCTTCTTCATGTGTTTGCCGGAGCGGGTACTTGTGTATGGGGACTGTGCTGTCAATCCCAATCCCAGTGCGAAAGAGCTGGCTGAAATTGCCCTTAGCTCAGCACAAACCGCCAAAACCTTTGGCATCGATCCTGTTGTAGCCATGTTGTCCTATTCAACAGGGGAGTCAGGCAAGGGAGAGGATGTGGACAGGGTTCGTGAAGCGACCAAGATAGCCACGGAATTGGCCAAGGGGTCGTTTCCTGGCCTAAAGATCGAGGGACCCATTCAGTATGATGCAGCGGTTGACCCGGGCGTCGCAAAAACAAAGATGCCCAAGAGTGAAGTGGCGGGAAAGGCTACGGTGTTTATCTTTCCTGATCTAAACACGGGAAATAATACCTACAAGGCGGTACAGCGGTCGGCAGGCGCTGTTGCTGTCGGGCCCGTACTTCAGGGTCTAAAGTATCCGGTAAACGACCTGAGCCGTGGATGTACTGTCTCGGACATTATAAACACCGTTGCCATCACTGCCATTCAAGCACAATCGGAAAATGGGTCTTAAGTTGTCAATGACTGTTCCAAAATCCCCCCAACCCCCCTTTAGCAAAGGGGGGCTTAGTGGTCCGGGCTAGGGGATTAATCAGGTTTTCCCCCTTTCGTAAAGGGGGACTTGCCCACCAAAGTCCACTGGCGGGTAAAAGGGGGATTTAATAGCTATGAAAATACTTGTCATAAATACAGGCAGTTCTTCGATCAAGTATCAACTCTTCGATATGGTGCACCAGAGGATACTGGCTTCTGGCGTGGCGGAGAAAATTGGTGAAGAGAGGGGTCTTCTCACACACAATAAAGTCTTGGCTGATGGTGCAGATACAGAAAAGATAGAAGAGGGTAGAATTGGTGATCACCATGAAGGCCTGAGCCGCATTGTGCATTTGCTGGTCGATCCGGAACACGGGGTCATTCAAGATAAATCTGAAATCTCGGCTGTGGGTCATCGGGTGGTCCACGGTGGGGAAGCCTTTCGATCACCAACAATAATTGATGAAAAAGTCATAGAGGCCATCAAAGAGAACATCCCTTTGGCCCCTTTGCATAATCCTCCCAATCTGGTGGGAATCGAGGTCGCGAGAACCATCTTCCCAGGTTCACCGCAAGTGGCTGTTTTCGATACGGCCTTTCACCAGACCATCCCCATGGAATCATTTTTATATGCCATTCCATTTGAGCTGTATGAGAAGTACAGAATACGCCGATATGGGTTTCACGGCACCTCCCATGTCTACGTGGCAGAGAAGGCCGCAGAATTTATGGGGCATCCCTTAAATGAACTTAACCTGATAACGATCCATCTGGGTAACGGGGCCAGCATGGCAGCGATCAAAAAGGGGAGAAGTGTGGATACGACCATGGGTATGACACCGCTGGCTGGATTGGTGATGGGGACCCGATCCGGTGATGTGGACCCTGCACTCCCATTTTTTCTAACTGAGCACCTGGGGATTTCTGTCAAAGAGATCGATGATCTTCTGAATAAGGAGAGCGGTCTGAAAGGAATTTGCGGGTCGAATGATATGCGGGAGGTCATTGAGAAAAAGGACGCAGGCGATGAAAAAGCAAAACTTGCTCTCCATATCTACACTTACCGGATAAAAAAATATCTGGGTGCATATTTTGCGGCCTTGGAGAGTCTTGATGCTATCGTCTTTACTGCTGGCGTAGGAGAGAATTCTCCCTTCATTCGGGAACAGTGCTGTCAAGGCCTCCATAAACTGGGCATTGAAATTGATCCAGAGAGTAATGACAAAAGCGGAGAGGGAATTCGTGAGATTAGTCCTCTAGGCAGTGAAGTCAAGGTGCTGGTGGTCCCCACCGATGAGGAATTGGAAATCGCACAGGAAACCCAAAAAGTACTAGAAAAGGGGGACGTCCGTAAATAAGTAAATAACTTTGCGAAGTATAATAACTCAAAGGCGAGGAATCGAAGACAGTAATGACAATTTGAGTTTATGAGTTATTTACTTATTTACGGACGTCCCCCAATTTGCCAAGGAGATGTTGGTATGTTGAATAAAATTGATCCTACGAAGACGAAAAGTTGGAAGGCTCTCGCTGAGCATGTTGAGAAGATGAAACATGTTCATATGAAAACCCTTTTTGCTGAGGATCCGGGAAGATTCGAAAAGCTTAGCATTCGATTCAACGATGTACTCGTCGATTACTCCAAAAATATAATAACGGAGAAAACCTTAAGGCTATTGGTAGGGTTGGCTGATGAAGTTGAGTTAAGAGATGCGATGGAAAAGATGTTCATTGGAGATAAGATCAATGGGACAGAAGATCGGGCCGTCCTGCACACGGCCCTAAGGAATCGAGAAAACAGACCCGTTTATGTGGATGGCAAAGACGTTATGCCCGATGTGAACGCGGTTCTCGAAAAGATGGAGGCATTCTCAGATAGAGTCATATCCGGAGGCTGGCACGGTTTCACCGGTAAAAGGATGACCGATATGGTGAACATTGGTATTGGGGGTTCTGATTTGGGGCCAGTCATGGTCACGGAATGTTTGAGACCCTATGCAAAAGAGGGCTTGTCAGTTCATTTTGTTTCAAATGTGGACGGCACGCATATTGTAGAGACCTTGAAAGGATTGAATCCGGAGACCACGCTTTTCTTGATTGCTTCAAAAACCTTCATAACACAAGAAACCATGACCAACGCCCTTTCCGCCAGAGAATGGTTTCTGAGGCATGCAAAGGATGAAACGCATGTTTCAAAGCATTTTGTGGCCCTTTCCACAAATGCGGAAAGAGTTGAGGCGTTTGGCATTGACAAAGATAACATGTTTGTATTTTGGGACTGGGTAGGGGGCCGGTATTCCCTCTGGTCAGCGATTGGGCTATCCATAGCTTGCAGCATTGGATATGA
Organism: Desulfobacteraceae bacterium; assembly: GCA_050122535.1. Taxonomy (GTDB): domain Bacteria; phylum Desulfobacterota; class DSM-4660; order Desulfatiglandales; family HGW-15; genus JASFEQ01. The sequence goes on from JASFIT010000018.1 coordinate 14,436, forward strand.
AAACTTTACGCAACTATTGGAAGGGGCCTTTGAGATGGACAGGCATTTCAGGGAGGCGGCATTTGAGGAAAACATCCCCGTCGTTTTGGCGCTCATAGGCATCTGGTACAACAACTTCTTCGGGGCACAAACCGAAGTCATCTTACCCTATGACCAATATATGCACAGATTCCCTGCATACTTTCAGCAGGGGAATATGGAGAGTAATGGGAAATCGGTAGATAGAGGTGGTGAGAGGATCAATTATCAGAGTGGCCCGATTATCTGGGGGGAGCCGGGGACCAATGGCCAACACGCTTTTTATCAATTGATCCATCAAGGGACCAAGATGATTCCTGCAGATTTTTTGGCGCCCGCAATCAGTCACAATCCGATCGGTGAACACCATAATATACTGTTGTCAAACTTCTTCGCACAGACCGAGGCCCTTCTAAATGGGAAAACCAGAGAGGAAGTTATTGAAGAATTGAGGAAAGATGGCAAGGGCGATGCTGAAACTGAGAAATTGTATCCCCACAAACTTTTTGAAGGCAACAAGCCCACAAATTCCATCTTATTCAAAGAACTGACACCGCGCGTTTTGGGCAGCCTGATCGCCATGTATGAGCACAAGATCTTTGTCCAAGGTGTTATCTGGAACATTTTCAGTTTTGACCAATGGGGCGTGGAGCTTGGCAAACAACTGGCAAAGGAAATATTGCCACAGTTGATGGATGACCAGCTAGTTGATTCCCATGATTCATCTACCAATGGGTTAATAAATGCGTTGAAGGAGATGAGGAAAGAGGAAGAATGGAATAATGGAAAGGTGGAATAATGGAATGATGGGGAAAATCAGAAATTCCAGATATTGTCTAATTCGTGGTTATTTATCGGTCTAATACTATAAGCCCGCACAAGGAGAATTTGCATGAGTGAAGACCAATCTATCCTCGAGGAAATGCAGAACCAAGCCCTTGAGATTTTTCAGGCGGCCCTCCGAGCCGTTGATCCCGTTGATGCTATTCTTCAGCACGTGAGGATGGAGGGTGAGAGCCTCCTGATCGGAGAAAGGCGCCTAGAGCTGAGAAATTTTGACAGGATATTGGTTGTGGGTGCAGGTAAGGCGGATGCACCCATGGCCCAGGCCGTTGAAGGCCTGTTGGGCGAGCGTGTCTCAGACGGCGTCATTGTGGTCAAAGATGGGCACGGACTTCCTCTCCAGCGCATCAGGGTTCACGAGGCAAGTCATCCGATTCCTGACGAACGGGGTCTTCGAGGCGCGGAAGAGATCCTTTCGCTGGTAAGAGATGCGGGCGAACGAGACCTGATCATCTGTCTGCTCTCTGGAGGGGGATCTGCGCTTCTGGTGGGCCCCGCTGAGGGGGTGAGCCTAAAAGACAAACAGAAGGTCACGCAGCGTCTGCTGGCCAGTGGGGCGAGCATACACGAGATTAACACGGTTCGTAAACACCTCTCTCGAGTCAAAGGTGGCGGCCTGGCACACGCTGCCCATCCCGCCAGACTGGTGAGCCTCATCCTCTCGGACGTGATAGGGGATGATCTGGATACGATCGCATCGGGTCCTACAGTCCCTGACTCAACAACCTTTCGCCAGGCAGAGCAAGTACTGAGAAGATATGAGATATGGGATCAGGCGCCAAAGCCTGTGAAGGCGTATATGGAAAAGGGAGTGAAGGGGGAAATTGAGGAGACCCCCAAACCAGGGGATCCATCTTTTCAAAGGGACACCTGGGAGCTTGTGGGGACCAATCTTCAGGCACTGAAAGCCGCGAGGAAAGAGGCGGAGCGCCTGGGTTATCAGCCTTTAGTCCTCTCGGGTATGATGGAGGGCGAGACGCGAGAAGTGGCCAAGGTCCATGCCGCCATTGCGAAAGAGGTTCTCAACTCGGACAATCCCATTGCAGCGCCTGCCTGTATTCTCTCCGGAGGAGAGACCACCGTGACGCTTCATGGCTCAGGGAAAGGGGGGCGGAATACAGAATTCGCCCTGGCGACAGCCCTCGCACTGGAAGGCGTGGAGAATGTGGTACTTTTGAGTGGGGGCACGGATGGAACAGACGGGCCCACAGATGCTGCGGGTGCAATAGCTCATGGGAGAACCGTTTCTCAAGCGCGAGATAAGGACCTTGATCCCATCGATTATCTTCGACGGAACGATTCCTACACATTCTTTAGAATCTTGGATGATCTCGTCATCACAGGGCCCACCCGGACCAATGTGATGGACGTGTGTGTCACGCTGGTGCGGAGCTAGAAAATGGGTGGTGGTCTGGTCAGGCCAGGTTGATTATCTAGTAACCATAGGGCCGTTGTTCGTACCAGCCGAACGGTCTGTTTGATTCCTCATCATAGGATAGGTATGAGGGCGAATCAAACATTGGCCAAAGATAGATTTGGCGGTACTCCAATTTGAGACAGGGTTTTGGACAGTTGACAGCCCCCTGGTCAATACGCCCGATGACCTTTCCTGCCACAGTCGCTCTGCGGCCTTTCTCATACACTTCCGGTTCCAAATACCCATTGTATGAGAGGATGAATCCTCCCTCTGAACGACCGCGAAAGACAGGCATCTCATCCCGTCCCAGTGGTGTCTGCAGCACGGTCATGTTCGCTATGCCCCCGATGTTCTTGGTCTCTATGATATACCCTCCTAAAATCACGGTCTTGCCCTTATATCTATCCATTTGCTGCGCAAGGGTCTTGAATGACACGCGTTCCGCCTCAGCTTTAATCTCTTCAGATATGACTTGACGGGAGGCACAAGACCAGAATCCGGCGCATGCAACAACCAAGAATATCAGTAACGGGATTCTCTTTACATTCATGCCTTTCTCCTGACTGATCCCATTGCGAATTGAAGCTTGCTCTGCATTTTCACCATTATATTCTAATAACCATATTAATCATGCTTTAGCGTTGTTCAACATCTCTCGCATTGAAAATTTCAGGCTGGTTTGTGGCGTAGTAATTAACTGGATTACCCTCCTCATCAACAACAAAAACATTAATCACATCACCGTCGCTGATTTCAGGGCTATCCTTTTTTGTGGATTCTGCAAGCTTCCAAGCCAATCGCCATGCAACAACGTCTGAATCTATAGGTTTTACTTCCTCGGGTGGTACATAGTCGGTTTTCAGCTCGGCGTTCTCCATCTTTTGAAAATGGATTCTGAATCCTTTTCTTTTCTTGACCCAACCCTCATCAATGATTCTTATGGCTTCCTTTGTTTGCATCTCTACTCTCCTCTGTCGCTTCTATCCCCTGCAACTCAAGCATAACTACGTGGCCATTTCGGGGTCATTTGCATTTTGCTCCAAAATGGACATTGTCTCTTCGGATGCGTCTCGGGAGGTGTTCTGATAATAAACATGCACATCCCGCTGCGGGTGGGCAATCATAATGCCCTCGGCATCGAAGCGCAATTTTATCTTTTCCAGCAACTCACATCGGGTTTTCCAGTATTTTATGTTATCCACCCAGCAGCGCCCCCCAAGTTCCACACAGCCGTTGGTCAAATTTAGTACCCACACCGCAGGTCTCGGGTTAACCTTGACCCGCGGGTCCTCGACCATGACAGCTTCAAGTACCTGCTTTGCTTTCATCAGGTCTTGGTCGTACCGTATACCCACGTTCAGCTTGATCCGGCGGCTGGGTGTGAAATGGTAGTTCAGAACGACATCTTTGATAATCATGTGATTAGGGACGAAGAACGTCTTTCCGTCGAAGGTTCTAAGGCGAGTATTGATTAGAGAAGTGCTTTCCACCTTTCCTAGGAGATCGCCCGCTTTGACCACCTGCCCCTCCTTGAAGGGAAGCGAGGGAAAGAGAGGCCGAAAAACAATGATCACCGCAATCGCGGCCAGGGTCAACGCTATTATGATGCGGCGGATGACAATGGTATCCATACCCACATGACGCAGCGATAAAGCGATCACATATACGATGATTAAGAGGGCAGCAATATTGGCGATGGTGCCGACCGTGGACTCCTTGGGAATGAATTTTCGAAGAAGAATTTTAAAGTACCTGTGGAAGTATTTCGCTACGATCAGACCAGCCACCAGAAAGGCCAAAGCCTGCAATAGATCCAGTCCATAAAGTTGTACGACCTCCTGAAATTTTTCTAACTCTAAGATATCCTGTTCCATTTTAGACTCCCCCAGCATTAAATCATGGAATGGTTTTACGAGGATCAATAAATAAAAATTAGCCTCATATGTCAAACGAAAAGCAGGCAAATACATGGTACGCCGCTCCTCAGAAGGTCGGGAGGCGAAGGGGCTTACTGAACGATCCAGACGGAGAGTCCGGCAGAGTGATGAAGAATTTTTTTGGTAACACTGCCGAATACGAAGGCCTTGAGGCCCGAGAGACCTCGCCGTCCCAAAACGATGGTTCCATATCCCCTGCTTCGAGCCTCTTTAAGAATATCGTCAGCGGGGCTTCGGCTTCCATCAACGACTCTGCTCGTCACCTGTTCATCGGTGAATCCCGCCTCAAAAAGCATTTCTCTGGCCTTTTCCATGTATGGCGCGATCCGCTTTCCAGCCTTTTCTTTGTAAAGCCGCTGAATATCCGACGCGTCCTCCAGAACTTCCATGGGGACATATCGGGTCAAATGCCTCATGGTATGAAGAATGGTTATGTGGCAATCTGTTCCGGAAAGCATGAAACCGGCATGATCCACGGCCCTAAGGGCATTGTCAGAACTGTCTAGACAGACCAGTACTTTTCTTGAATCGACTGCGCCACTCACGATCCATACGGGGCACTCGGTGCAATGCTCCACAAGGCTCTCCGAGACCCTGCCCATGAAAAAGGTTTCCAGATCGCTTTGGCCCCTCCGTGTGATGAGGACCGCATCCACTATTTTCTGGTCTGCCCAGTTGCAGACATCTTGGGCGATTCCCTTCTCCTTTTTTCGAAAAATGGCCTCGATACGCTTTTCAGCAAAACCCTTATCTATGAGCGTATTCTTGGCTTCTCTTAAAAGCCGCTCGGCCTTATTCACGAGTTTCTTATCTCCTGAGGCCATCTGGGCATAAGTCTCTTTATCGATGGTTTTGTCATCAATGAGAATGGGTGGGAAAGAGGGCATGATATAGATAAGATTCAGATTTAGATTATGTTCATGGCCGAACATTTGTTCAACATAATCCAATGACTTCAGCGCATTTTTGGAGCCGTCTAAGGGTATTACTATCTTTTTGGTCAGTTCTTCCACGATTTTCCTCCTAGTAAATGTATTTTGGGAGTGCTTTTAGTTCTTGCCCTGCATTTCTCTGTTTATGAAACCGAGCAGATTACGCCCCAAAGGGCTGGAAGGATGCTCGGCTATCATCTGCTCGGCAATTGACTTCGCTTCCTGGTATCTCCCCCGTTTTACATAGAACTGGGCAAGGGCATTGAGGAAGTCCAGGTTGTCGGGCTCCAGCTCCAGGGCCCTCAACAGGGCTGTTTGGGCCTCCAAATCCTTATGCAGGAAGTCAAGGAGCAGGCCCAGGTTATAGTGGACGCGGGCTCGGTTCGGTAGTCCTCTAGCGGCCATAGAGAGGTAGAGGGAGGCTTCCTCATAATTCTTTCTCTCCGCGAGCAGCAACCCCAAGGAGTATTGCACTTCATGAAGCCGGGGCTGGGCTTGGACAACCTCACGCAGCAGCTGTTCAGCCTCGCTGTTTTTGCCCATCCGGTTATATACCATGGCCAGATTGACCTTGGCCGGATAGAACTGATCATCAATTCGAATGGCTGCCTTATAGGCTTTGACGGCCTTTTCCAGTTGCCCCAGATTCGTGTACATATTGCCCAGATTATGCTGGGAGGCTGGAAAATCGGCCGTGTATTCCATGGCCTGGCGGTATTCGGTCAACACAACCTCATATCTCTTGGCCTGCTTGCCGCTGAGCTGTCCAGGTGAGAGAAGCGTCAGCTTATTGGCTGCCTCGATTCGGACGGCCTTTACAGGATCATAAAGCAACGGAACAATGAGGCGAATGCGTTTTTGTGGAGGCAAGGCGTGCAAGTTACGGATCGCTGTCTGACGCATGAGTGGCTCCTCATCGGACAATGCGCGCTCGTAAGCCTTCGCAATCTCTTCTCCAGAATAGGATCCAAGGAGGAACAGGGCAGTAGCCCTGACAATCACGGGAAAAAGCCGGTCATCTGAAAGCCGGATCAAATCTTTTTGGGCCTCGGGCAGGCCTTTGCGTCCTGCGTCGAGGGTGGTACCATAATGGGGTTTATATTTGGTCCCATACCATTTCGTCATGTATTCCACTGACCACTTGTTTTCTTTGTCTATGTGGCAACGGTTGCAAGCGTTCGGTGCGCCGGTTTTAATACTCAAATCCGGCCTTGGTACCCTGAAGCTGTGATCCGGTCGGTAGTCAATACCCATGTAATAGCGCCCGGGCATGTGGCATTCCACGCACTCAGCACCCGTACCCACATCAAAAAGGATCTTGCCGTCAGCGGACTTTATGGGCTCTCCCTTCTCCCCTTTTTTCTTGTGGAAATGATGATCACGGGTATCATAGATATCCCCTCTGTGGCACTGGAGGCAAAGATCATTGCCCTCTTTGATGCGTTTTACACTGTGCACATCGTGGCAGTCAGCGCATCGCACATCGCGATCATGCATCTTGCTCTGGATAAATGAACCATACACATAGACTTCCTCGAGAATCTGCCCGTCGGCAAAGTACATCCCCTCACTGAGCAGCTGAGGCACCCCATAATCCAACAGGATCTCTATGTCATGGGTGTTGTCACCAAATGACATGCGGCGGGAGTGACAGGGGGCGCAGAGCTCCACCTGCTGCCGGGAGTTCACGCCAGCCGTACGAACCACCAGTTCATAGTTGGCTGAGTGCGGGCGGCCCATGGCCGGAAGCTCCGCCCATTTCACATGCAGGGAACCAGGCCCGTGGCAGGCCTCACAGCCCACATCGATGTCCGACCAGGTGGTCTGATAGGTGTCTGTTTCCAGGTTGTAGCTTTTTTTGAGATTGGTGGAATGGCACTCCGCACACATGCCATTCCAGTTTTGAGCCGCGTTGGTCCAGTAGAGCCAGTCCTTTGGGTCCAGTGGGGCGTCCGGGTAGAGATGGTACCACTTCTTTTGTCGATCATCCCAGGCAATGGGAAGGCACTGAAGACGCCCGCCAGGAAACGGCACCAGATACTGTTGTAAGGGATAAAAGCCAAAAGTGTATGCAATTTCATAATCACCCATCTCACCCTTTGGGCCCTGGGTATGGACATAGAAGTTCCCGTCTTTTCGGTAGAAGCGGGAAACCACGTCGAAGTGCTCAAAGGTGGCGTTGTTGAAGTCGCCCAGTACGGTCTCAGGGGTTGCCAAATCCATGGCCCTGTCATGGTGAGAATTTTTCCATTTCTCGTATTCCTGTTTGTGGCACGACTTGCAGTTTTTGCTGCCGACAAATGTGGCACCAGGCGTTGCTTCAGAAAGGTCTTTGGTGCGGCCGCTGTATTTTTCTTTCAAAAGATAAAGCGGCGGAGACAATGCGATAACCAGTGTGGCCACAATGCCTATGATTTTCCAGCGTGTCATGGGATTCATGATTGAGGATACCAAATTAGCTTTTGATCTTTTGATTTCTATTTAATCTCGAACGATCGGCGTAATTGCAAAGATTCTGATGCAGATTTCTGAACCATTAATCGTCATGCCCGCCCCGCATCGAGTGTGGGATAAACTCCGGCAGGCATCCAGGCTTTTGAACTACTTCGAGTTCACCTGGATTCCCGCTTTCGCGGGAATGACAAAAGAATGCCATTCTTCCCTGCCCTCTTGAATAGAGTTGCCCATGGGGACTAAACAGGGCCTGTCCTTGGGGACAGGGCATCCTGGCGAAGGAGAGTAAATAAGGAATCTCCCCTTAGCGACCAATTTCCAGTCTAGGGTTTCAAGCATCTTTCGGGTAGACAACCTGTTCGGCTC
>JASFIT010000019.1:0-22229 GCA_050122535.1 Desulfobacteraceae bacterium
TGAGAGGCTGATGGAAAATGTCCATATGCAAGGCTTCCGAAATCCCGAGGAATGAGGCGTACAGAGAAGTACGCCGCAGTGACGAGGGATGAGGGTAACGCAGCAGATGGGCGTTTTCCGACAGCCTCGTTAGACATGAGGTTAATCCCCCTTGTCCTGAAGCGAGAAAAGGGATTCATAAGCCATTAGGTCGCTTCATCCCGTTCTTTGATTAACTTCTCCAGATGGGCTTCGAAATAGGGTCCCTCCCTGGCCATCCTTTCCCTCAGATCCGGCCCTATTTCCGTATAATCCTTCCGATCAACGATGGCCCAAAGGGGATGGGGTTCGGCTGGCGGACAGCCTCCGATGAACACGCCCTGCTTGCGGTATTTCTTCAGGCAGTCACCAAACAGAATCACCTTATAAGGGTCAAGCCCCTCGGGAATCCCTTTCTTGCGACCCACAAGAATAGTCGCATCTACGTTCTTCTCATACTCATTAAGGGATTTCAGTTTCTCCATCGTGAGTCCAACTAAAGACAGGCAACTACTGCAGGCTCCTTCTGTATCAATGCTGTATTCTGGATATTTCTCTAGCCCTTCCAGATACGGCAACCATAGCGCTTTAAAGACTTCATCTATGGTGTTGCCCCGGACCTCTATAAGGTTTTCATCGTAGTTCCCGAGTCCCCGCTCACGGGCCGGTTCAAAATAGGCCACTTTGTCCACATCCAGCCCGACCATACGGCAAACGGTGGCATCCAGGGCTACTGGATCCTTTCCCGCGACAATGCAACCGAACTCTGTCGGTACTGTGGAATGGGGACCAAAACCTTCAGCGGGTTTAATGAGATCCGCTATGTTGAGGTCCGCCTTAATAACAGACCAAAGATCCATCATGGCCTTGGCAAGATCGGTCTGGTGCATCTGGTAGTGAACCTTATCCTGTACAACGCCCTTGAGGTTCTTGAGTGCACAGGTAAAGACCATACTGCAGTGGGACTTGAAAATGGGGAGGTTAATGATGTGCTCCGCCTCCAAAAGGAACCGAGGCAGGCGTATTTTGGTCAGATCGGATCTGGCATCCCTGATCGGAATGTTTATAAGATCCTTATCGCTTTTGATGTCAATGACCTTATCCACCCCGGCGTCTTCAGCCGCCTTCAAGATCCCGCTCGCCTCAAAGCTCTCCATGGTATCGCACCCGATGGCCGACGCCTCTGCCAAGATGATCTCCTTCGGTTCTGCCTTGCGAACTTCCTTGATAACGGCAGCCACCAGCTCAGGATTTGTGTTCACACTGGTCTCAGCGCCCGCCACATGGCCCGCATTGGGTTTGAGCACCACGGTTGACTTAGGCCTTATCAGAGACCCAACGCCACCAAGGGGTTCCAGAACCTCCGTGACCATCTGTTCCACGTCGGTTCCCTTGGCTATGGAAACGATTGATTTTTCCATGTGATCACCTCCATTCATTTCGGAAAAAAGGCTATCCTCCTTTTTGGTTGTTGAAATGCCTATCCGGTCACTATCTCATAATAAAACTGACCCGAAATCTTGGCCGCCGTCTCCTTCAACATGGGAACTATCGTTGAATGACGACCCCACGTGATTCTCTGTGAGGGCCCGGCCACGACCACGGCTGCTATTGGTTTTTTCTCATTATCAAATATGGGGGCGGCAACGGCGTTGATACCCACGTCATGTTCCTCCTCATCATGAGCATACCCTTCTCGCTTTATCTTCTGAAGCTGCTTGCCCAGGATGGCACGGTCAGTGATGGTGTTGGGCGTAAACCGGGCCAATTCGCCACTTAGCAGGCTTTCCCTTTTTTCTTCCGATAAAAAAGCCAGTATGGCCTTCGCGCCGGCTGCCACATGGAGCGGGAGGATGTCTCCCACAGTCCCTGCAAGACGAACCAATCGAGGCCCCTCAGCGAGGTAGACGATAATTGTATTTTTCCCTGATAGCACCTCCAAAACCACTGTCTCTTTGAGCTTGTCCCTGAGATCATCGATAAATGGTTTCGCCATATGGACCAGATTATTATGAAGAGACTGATTGATGGCCCGTGCGAGCTGGAAAATGGAGGGCCCAAGCATAAATTTCTTTGTCCGTGGATTCTGCTGAAGAAAACCACGCCTGGCCAGATTAAGGAGGATTCGCGAGACTGTCGCCTTGTGAAAGCCGAGTTTCTGGCTGATTTCGATGGTCCCCATCTCCTGGTTATAGGGTGAAAAGGAGGAAAGGATTGTCAGGGCCTTCTCGATGGAGTTATGTTTTTGGTTGGGTTTTCTCATTCAACACGTCTCACTGTTTTTGAATTTAAATGGAACATTTGGCGTCTCATTACATTGGGGTAGATGACCAGGCAACTTGCGTCTACAAACCCGCTGGCAGGCGATGGGCCTTGGTCTCAATCTTGCCTTCCAATTGCACGGGTGGCTCATCATGAACCTGCTTGACAAAGTGAAAGGCCTTCTTCACTTGCTGCTCAGTGCCTTCCACCACAAAGGCCCGAGCCCCTTCGCAGCCCCCTATTCCGCCGCCTGCAACAGCCATGGTCTGCACACCTGAGAGCTCCCCCAAGGCCTGCACCTCCGTCACCACCTTGAATGAGGTGAGCGGTATCAGGCCTGGAGGGCTACCAAGGCTGTAAGTCAAGCGCAACTGGCCCATCTTTTTTGAGGCCTCGATGACGGACGGGATCATCTTTTCCAGGCCCACCGGGACAATGCAGTGTAGCCCCCGAGCGGTAATAATCCCAATGGCCTCTGCCCAGGATCCCCCATTGGGGTTCGTTTGAATGCCTCCCGCATATCCGTAGGGGTCTACGGCATTGGCGCCCTTGATAAAGACGTCATCGCGCTCGAATTTTCTGAATTCGGCAAGAAACTCTGAGAAGGGCAATCTGACCCCCTTGCCTTTTTCCCACATCATCAGGGTATGGTCCGACGCAGGGTTCTCAGCAAACAAACCCTCGGCAATCACGCCAACACAATAGTCAAACTTCTGCACAGATTCGCCTGTCAGCGCCTCAACAACACACCCCGTGGTCGTGCCGTTCGCTATGGCCAGCCGACCCTTCTCAAAGGCGTACTTCACTTCTGGGAGCTTTGCCACAGCCATCCCTATCAGTTTTTTCCCGGCTGCCGGGGTCAGCACAAAGCTTCCAGAAACCATATCTTCATTTTGATTGATTCCATCTTTCATCCTTGAATCTCCTCACGCCAAATACCCATGAATCCGTTTTCCCCATTAATCGATCACAGCTATTGCATTGATTTCCACAAGGCATCGCGGATCAGTGGCCAACTGTACAACCTGAACAGTCGTCGTGGTCGGCTTGCTCTCGGCCACATACTCGTTCCATACCTTGTTTAAGATATCCTGCTGAGAGAGGTCCGTAAGGAACCGGTTCGCCACCACCACGTCCGCAAATGTGGCCCCCACCGCGTCCAGGGATTTCTTGAGATTTTCCAGAGTTCCTCGCGCCTGGCCTTCCATGTCATCCGGCATTGAGGCAAACTCTTCCGGCACGTGCGGGTGGCTATGGTAGACTGGGGCCGCTGTGACCCCTGCGATGAATACCATCGTTCCACCGGATACCTTGATGGCCGGTGCATAGGGCATCCAGACATCTGGAGCGTCAGGCCAATTTACATGCTCAATCTTTCTTCCCATTTTATATCCTCCTCTCTGCGTTTAGGCTTTTCCATAGGACCAGTAAACTTCCTTGCCCTGAAAAGCGGGGCATAAAGCTTTTCAACAAAACATCTCCACCCCTCGGAGAGACTGTGTCCTAATCCGACAAAACTGTCATTCCGGGCGAGACCCGGAATCTAGAAAGGTGGCGGAAAATCAAAATATTCTGGATCCCGGCTCGCATCCCGCTCCGCTGGATTTGGCCGGGATGACAAATTACGGCACAGCCTCCGATGGGGGAGGATTAAGCCTGCCCGCCATTCCATCCTCCGTAGCGGGCTTCTGCGGAGGCGAGTAAAGGACTACAAAAAGATTGTCCCCAAATTCACACTCATCTTAACATCCACCTCTACTGCTTTCTTTTCGTAGTCCTTATAGGCCACCTCCAGTATGTACTTGCCACTCTTTTCTTCAAGATTATCGATCTTAAAGTCCCCGTAATTGTTGGTCACCGTCTTATCGACAACTTTTTTTGCGCCCTTCCGCAACGTTATCTTTGCGCCCTCAGCACACTCATCAATGTCTTGTAGCGCCACGCTGCCCGCCACAAAACACCGGGTGTAGCGATACAGATTTTGGTAATATACCCGTGGCTTGGCTTTGTATTGCGGTTGGTAGACTTCCAAGTTTTCAGAATTCTTGACCTTCTCCATCGCAGCGTCTTCAGCATGGACAACACGCAGGGCTCCGGTTGGGCACGCCTGCACACACCTGGGCTCTTTCCATCCATCTTCCAAGAGATGGACGCAAAAGGTGCATTTCTGGGGCACTTGCTTCTCATCGTTCCACCAAATGGCCCCGTATGGACAGGTATCAAGGATATCCTTCTGGCCTTTGGCCTTCTCCGAATCTATCAGCACGATGCCGTCCTTGCGCTTGGTAACTGTCCCCTTTTTCGATTTCTTTATGCAAGGGGCGTCATCGCAGTGCATGCACGGAATGGGGAGATAGCCCACATCCACTTTGGGGTACTCTCCCCTCTCCTTTCGCATGATGTTCATCCATCTTTGGCCATGCCTGGGTTGGGCCACCGAATAGGGCGGAAAATCGTTTTCAAAATACTCGTCCTTGCAAGCGAGAAAGCAGTTATTACAATCGTGGCATTTCGCCACGTCAATGATTAGATTCCACTTTTTCATTTTATCCACCCCCTTCCTAGTATTTCTCTATCTGTACCAGGCATGAGTTGGGCGCCTGGCCGCAGGAATTCCTGGTTATATACCGGCTCGGTGTAAGGATATTGACGCATCCGCTCCGGTCCGCTGACTCTCCTGGTATGCCCAGGGGATCATAGTCTGCACAGGACTCGTATGAGTGAACCGTCCCTGGAGGAACCCGTTCGGTCACCTGAGCCGCACAGATCACCTCTCCCCGATCATTGAAAACCTTGACCAGATCTTGGTCGCTGATCCCTCGCTTCTCAGCATCCTTCGTGTTGATCCTGATAATCCAGTAATAGTAACCGTCAACCATGACCCGGTGGTCCTTGACTTCGTTCATCCAGCTCTCCTTGGCATCCCCCATGGTATGAAAGCTGAATCGGGGATGGGGGGTCAGCATCTGCAAGGGGTATTTGTTATAAAGTCTCCTGGTATGATGCCCCTCCCAGGAGTGAATGTATTTGGGTATAATCGGCCTCTCTTCATCTCCTGGGTCAAATTTTTTGAGACTGGAAGATTCAAACTCGATCAGTCCGGAAGTGGTCTGAAGCCCTTTGCCGAACTCTTCCTGGGTCTCTGGATGGGGTCCCCAGTCAGGTGTGTCTTTTTTCCTGCCTTCGGCGAACCATCTCAGGGCTGGTGTGGCTTTGTAGTCTTCGGGCAAAGGAACGACAAAGTAGCCCTTCTTGAAGAAGTCATCCCATGAGATATGCTCCGGAAGATCACTGGCATCGAACATCCTTCTCACCCAATCCAGCTCAGTGAGGCCACCCTCGGTATAAACCTCGTATAGACCAAGCCGCTTTGCCAGAAAGGCGAATATCTCGTAATCTGATTTGGATTCTCCCAGAGGTTCTATACATTTGTGCTGGAGACTTATGATACGATGATTTACCTGGATGTAGGAATCTGCGATGTACCCTGAACAATTGGCAAACTCACTGATGTCCCACCGCTCGAAATTGGTGCAGGCCGGCAGTATGATGTCCGCAAACTGAACCTCCCCTTCATTCCAGATGGACTGATTCACCACAAAAGGCAGCCTATCGGTCTTGTAAGCCTTCACGTACCGGTTGGTCTCGTTCATGGTACCGATGAACGAGCCGCCGTACTTGTAGTACATCTGGATCTCCGGATAGCCGTCAGCCGGATACTTGTACTTGTGGAATTGGGCCTCAACGGATGGGCCGCAAAACCCTTTTCCTCTCCATTCGTATTTGCCGTCCAGGATGCACTCCGGGATCTTGAGCCTGGGGATGTGCTGGCCCATGGGGGCGTTTATGGTGGAACGGGTGGGTTGTTTATGCATGCGATAGACCCAACGAAAACCGGCCGCCGAATTGTCCACATCGCCGGAAATTCCCCCCTCGGCATAACCTGGGAACACAAAGTCAGTGTTACACGGCACGCCCTGGGTGGTTGACCAGATGTTGCTGCCCGGTTTGCCCAACCCTTGCATGGCCGCCAGGCTGATCATGAGGCGTGCCCACTCTCCTCCAGTGGCCGACCTACAGGCGCCTCCCCAGCCACCTAAGCCACCGGCAGCCAGCATGGTCTTCTTGGAACCCCATTCCCTGGCAAGGGCCCTGATCTCCCTGGCAGGGATTGTGCTTTCCTGCTCCGCCCACTCTGGCGTCTTGGGTATCCCATCTTCCTTACCCAGGATGTATTCCTTCCACTTGTCAAACCCCACCGTCCGGGTCTCAATGTATTCCTTGTCATAGAGGTCCTCGGTGATCCAGACAAAGGCGATGGCGCAGGCCATGGCATTGCCCGTATCCGGTCTCGGGGCAAACCATTTGTCGGAATACATGCCGGCAGTATGGTTATAAAAGGGGTCGACAAACACCATCTTGACCCCTAATTCCTTCAGCCACTGACGGCGAGAGGTATGCTCAAATGCGGAGTATATGCCGTTGGTGGCTTCCGGGTCACTGGACCAGAAGACGATCATTTCAGTATGCTTGAGGGCGTCCTCCAGCAGATCATAATTCTCAGGAATGCCAAGCCGGGCGCTGAACCCCCAGTTGTGCATGCCTCCCCAGTGCCATCCCTCCCAGCTGTCAGGGTTATGATCGGTGTAGGTATAGCCCACAAGGTTCATAAACCTGAAGTATGCGCTGTGACGGTATCCGATGTTTCCCCACAGGTGGTGTGACCCTGGCGTGGTCATGATCGCAGCTGGTCCATATTCCCGTTTGACCCGCTTGATCTCATTGGTCACGATATCCGCTGCCTCGTCCCAGCTGATCTGCTCGTATCCTGATTCTCCTCTTTTGGTACAATTGCGATTGCCATCTGGGTCGAAATCGACCCGCTTGAGCGGATATAACAATCTCTTGGGCGAATAGACCATGGAACGCCAAGCACAGGAATAAGGGGTCAATGTGGTTTTTCTGGGAGGAGAAAATTTCCTGCCCCTCGCCTCAATGACCCATGACGCTGCGTCGCTGTCGTCCAGTTCCATGGGCGTGATGCGTATGATCCGACCGTCCTGCACATAAACAAAGACCGGTCCACCCGTGGTGCCATTTGTCAATCTTTCCACTTTTCCCATGTAATACACCCCCTTTATTCTAGATATTCTTGGTTAACATGATTCCTTAAGAATTTCCTTTTTTGAAACTTAAACGCCTTTGATGACTTTTTTTCATAATTTGGAGGCAAACCTTATCCGTGCTTAGCACTTACTTCCTCCATGCCATCGGCTGTAGCTGGAGGGTGAAGGCCAATGCTTAGCTTGCACGCCCGGTAGCCAGTTGTAACACAGACTGGTACGCTCCGGTCTTGCGTATGAAACCCATAATCCCCTGCGGTGCCAGCAACATAATGATGATCAGCAACGAACCCTGAATAATCAGGCTAACGCCAGCATATCTGGCCAGCATGAAGTGTAGGAGGACAATTATGAACGTCCCAATAATGGGCCCCTCTTCAGTGCCGATACCCCCGATGACCGTAGCGAGTATCAATGTCATGGTCCACTTCATGCTGAAGGCGCCCGACGGTGCGATATATTCTTGAAACATGAAGAAGATGGCTCCAGCTATTGCGGTCACAATGGCACCAATGACAAAGGAGTAGAGTTTTAACTTGAAGATGTTGATCCCAGAGCTGGCAGCAGCGTTGTCATTGTCGCGAATTGCGGCAAGTCCCATCCCCATCTTTGAAGACAAGATAAATCGCATCATTAACGTGGATGCAATCCCGATAAATAGCGCAAGCCAGTAAATATGCGTCATGGAAACATCGGTCAGGCCTTTAATCATATAGCCGGCCCCTTTACCATGTATTTTCTCTCCCACAGGTCTCCAAAGAAGAAAGATGACTCTAAGGGCTTCGGGCACCACCAATGTGCCAATGGCGAAGTATATGCCTCTCAGCCTGAATACAGGAATGGATATGAGTACAGCAAATATTGCGGCGACTATGGCTCCACCGATTATTCCCAGATAAACAGGCAAACCATTCCATGTAAATATGACCAGGGTATAGCCGCCCAACCCAATGAATGCAGGCTGGCACAGGGATATCAATCCACAATACCCGCAAAGCAAGTTCCACATATTTGCCAAGGATAAGTAGATAAAAAAGAGAAAGATGTAAAGGAACCAAGCGCGAGGTAGTCCCAGTAGAGGAAGTATTGCCAATAAAACAATAATCGCTACAACCCCTGCCCATAAAATCGATCCGCTTATTCTTGGAGCGGTACCTTCCAATTTCTATTCTCCTAGCGACCGAATAAGCCCTGTGGCCTAACGGCTAAAACGATTAGCACCATAACATAGAGAACAAGCATCTGGGCCTTGGCACCGATGAAATGGGCGCCCAGGGTTTGGGCTAATCCCAAGATCATGCCTCCTACGAAGGTCCCCAGTATGCTTCCTAAACCCCCTAATATGACGACACCAAATGCAATGATGAGAAAAGCGATTCCGGATACTGGGGTGAAAGGAAAAGTCAATCCAAGGAATACGCCGGCTACAGCAGCAGTTGCTGCAGCGATTCCGAAGGTGAGGGCATATATGCGTGACGTATTTATCCCCATCAACTGGGCTGCCCCCCCATCCTGCGAGGAAGCAATGATGGCCTGCCCTAAATACGTCCTTTTCAGGAATCCATGAAGGGCGAGCATCACGACCAGAGCGACGATAAAATTGAGTAGATAGACCACCGGAATATAGACCTCGCCAATTGTAAAGCTTTCCATGGAGTAGGAAGTGGATATGCCCCTTGACATGGGAGAAAACATTATCTGGTAGACATTCTCGAGTATAAGGGAAACCCCAAAAGCAATGATCAATGGGGCTTCCATGGACACTTGAAAGGCTCGGGCCATAAGGTATCTTTGAATAGCGAAACCGATGACAAACAACAGAGGGACGCCCATAACCAGGCTCAAAATAGGATCTATCCCTGAAAAAGTGATGATTGCGTAAGCAAAATAGCTGCCGAAGACGACCAGATCTCCATGTGCCACGTTGATCAGTCTCATGACTCCAAAGACGAGCGAAAGACCTAAGGCAATGACTGTGTACAATCCGCCCAATAAAATACCCATTATGAGAGGCGTGGATAAGTCGGCCCAAATACCATTCATCTTTTACACATCCTAATCGGCTCTATGCCCCAAAGTATGCTTTCTTGACCTTCTCTTCTTCACGAAGATCTGCCACGTCCCCACTCAAGACAATCCGTCCTGTTTCTAAAATATAGGCACTTTCAGCCTCGGTGAGGGTCCGCCTTACATTCTGTTCCACAAAGATGATTGTGATACCCTTTGTGCGAATTTCCTTGATCACTTTATACAGTTCATTCACAATCATCGGCCCCAGCCCAAGAGACATTTCATCCAAGAGCATCAGTTTTGGGTTCGACATCAATGCGGATCCTATGGCCATCATCTGTTGCTCTCCCCCGCTCAGTGTCCTGGCGAGCTGATTCTTCCTCCTTGCTAATATGGGGAAGTGCTCGTAAACGCTGTTAAAGTTCTGTTCTCTCTTGGGCCTCGCTTTGTGGTTGTATGAGCCTATTCTCAGATTCTCATATACGGTCATATCAGGAAAGATTCTCCTTCCTTCTGGAACCTGGGAAATACCAAGGGTGACAATCTGGTAGGGTTTCAAATGCGTGATATCCTTCCCCTCAAAAACAATGCTGCCTTTGTCAGGATGAATAACGCCCGATATGGTATTGAGCAGGGTAGATTTTCCTGATCCGTTGGCCCCGATAATAGCTACAATTCCCCTTGTCTCGATTTCCATGGATATGTCCCACAGGACCTGTAAGCTCCCGTGAAATGTGTCTATACTATTAATCTTCAGCAATACGTCTTCAGGCATTTCTCGGCCCTGCGTTTCCATCCCAATGGAAGACCACCCAACAGATAAAACTAACCGAGATAGGCTTTGATGACCTTTTTATCTTCCATAACCTCGCTCGGCACACCTTCAGCGATCTTTTCTCCATTGTCTATCACCGTAACCCGATCAACGGCTTCCATCATGACTCTCATCACATGTTCGATCAATATATATGTGATACCCATCGCACGGACTTCTTTTAAGATGTCTAACATCCGCGGGATTTCCGCCTCGGTGAGGCCTGCGGCCACTTCATCAATCAGCAGGAGTGTTGGGTCCGTGGCTAAGGCTCTAGCTAATTCAAGCCTTTTGAGGGTTATGGCTACCAAATCCCTAGCTAGCATGTCTTTTTTCTCAGACAGACCTACCGTATCAAGTATTTTATGTGCTTCAGCTTCAGCGGCAGCCTTTCCCACACCTTTTCCATACATGGCCGCTATCGCAATGTTCTGCAATGCGGTTAGACTGTCAAATGGCTGAGGAATCTGATAAGTCCTGGCGATTCCAAGATGGCAAATCCGATGGGGGGAAAGTCCAGCAATGTCACTTCCCTTGAACTCGATCTTTCCACGGTCAGGCTTGTATTGACCAGAGATGACACTCAAAAGTGTTGTCTTGCCAGCGCCGTTTGGGCCCATTAGGCCCACGGCCTCGCCCGCATGAACATCAAGACTCAACTCCCTAAGAGCAACTACCCCGCCAAAATGCTTGCTGACCCCAACGATTGAAAGAATTGGTGTTTCCAAGGACGTCACTTTTCTCAGAAGAAAAAACTTGATGGAAAATTTTTAAGAGGAATTATGACCGACGGTCACTTGCCGAGCCTTTATCTGTCCCTTGATCTATAAGGGAAAGCGATACGACATTCAGATTCCTCATATCGCTTTCCCTCGTCCCTTTTCAGCCCATCTCCGCCAACTGCATTTTTCCTGTCCTTGCATCAATCGGGACGGGCCGCGGAGGACAGACCCATCCCTTGCGTCGTATTATTTGTAAGGAATCGGGAACAAAAGATCAGCTGTTGACGGTAGGAAATCGTGTTGGGAAATGACTACCGGATTATCCCATACATAGCTTTTGTCCGTCTGTATCCATTGTCCAAAGGCGACCGCATTTCGGCTAAAATTATCCTCGTCAAAGACCACACGATGATAGATGGTCATCAAATCCGTCTTTTTCAGGGCCTGATTAATTTTATCCGGGTGAATCGAACCGGCCCTTTCAATGGCATCGATTAATATTTGAACGCCCTGATAGCCCATTCCCACATTTTGGTGCATGCCTTGACCCGTCTTTTTGACCCATCTCGCATTAAGCGATTGGGGGGTTGTACCGCCTATACCGGGAGAGTTTTTAATGGATGGATTCCAAAACATCTCATTGCTGACGCCGTGGGCCAGGTCACCCCCCCAGCCTTTCACATCCGTATAGAAAACCGCTGCCCTGGTGGCGTAAACCATCTTGGGTTTAAAACCCATCCTCCGTGCCTGTCGCCACATGGCACCGAACCAGGGTCCCGGACAATTGGCCCAGAGGATCTGGCAATCATACTTCTTCCACTCCCTTATGACAGATGAAAAGTCCGTGGTCTCCATGGGGAGCAGGCCAAATTCGTCTTTCACACGATAGACATCCCAACCTTTCTTACCTAATACTGGACTAAAAGAAAGGTACCATCCTCTCCCGTCCGGTTCATCGGATGCGAAGGCCGCCACCCTCTTGTTGGTCTTTGGAGCGAGCTCATCCAACGCGCCCATCCATGAATCCAACATGGTATATCCCAGCTTGCCGTGGCGAAAATCTCCTGGTTTGGCCGGCGTAGCAATCGCAAAACTGGGTGTCCAAGTATATCGCCAGGGTTGATCAAGGGACTTCCGCATCCCCATCCAGGCCTCATACGGACCCACACCGGAAATGTGGGGCACCTTGTACCGTTCACATACGGTAGCGATGGGGGCCCGCATATGGGGTGGATCAATGCCGTTTACAATGAAATCAACTTTATCACGGAGAATCAGGTCTCTGGCAAGCGACCCTGCCTTTGTCTCATCGCTCTCATTATCGACAACGCTAACTTTAATGGGTAATTTCTTGCCGTACGCTCTTACATACACGCCACCCTGCTTGTTGATATCCTCAACGGCCGCTTTTATCCCAAAATCTCCGCCAACACCAAAACCAGCAAAATGGCCCGTCAGCCCTGTGCAGACGCCTACGCGGATTTCCTTTGGTGCGGCTTGGGCTCGTGATGATTCCCCATAAATGCCAAGAGCAAAAGTGGTCGCCAGAACGATCATTAATGGAATAAATAGATACTTTTTCATCGCTACCCCCTCCTTTTTTTTGAGATTTCGAGCCATGTTACCCGTTTACCTGATTGACCTGCTTCGCTTAATCACCTCCTTTAATCGTTCATTTCCGAGAATCGCTTTGTAGGCTCGGTGAATGATTTAACCCGCTAATTTGTAAGTGTTTTTTTGGAATGCTTTTTGTTTACCCTGATTCTTAGGAACAGGTTGATGACCCATTCAACGTAATCCCTTCAATGCTTGCATCTGAACAATGTTGAGTTCCGTTTTCCCGGTCTTGGATAGCATTTCGGGGTTCAAGAAATGTGGCCCCGAAAGCAGGGTTTAGGTGTGATAAAGGGCTGAAATTCCCAACTAAATGTTAGAATTTAGGATAGCTTTGAACGGCCGTGGTTTTATCACTAATTATCTCATAATATGAGATCGTGTATCGCGCTTTGATATCCCCAAATATATAATTTCCCATACCCTGTCAACCCCATTTTTATGATAAAGAGAACTTTTTCGAGATCATTCTATTTCCCGATAAGATGCCCATTAATCCGCAATTCTGCCAGTAGGAAACACCGGTTGGCGCCCTAGAAGCCTAGGCGATGAGCCTCTATGGCGTTAAGCCAGTATCTGGGGCAAAAAAGAATCCCGGCCAGGGCTCGGGATTCAGAAATTATTACGGAATTTAATGGATCATCACAAGAGGCATTAAGCAAATTTGGGGGCCGTCAATCACATTGCCGAATGGGAGGTGCACCTTTTTCTTTTTAGGAGCAAACGCGAAGCCTCCCCACTCTAAAGAGCGAGGAAACTCTCGTTCAACCTTAAGATGATATCCTCCCCTTCGAGCGGCTGTGCCGCAATTCGTCATCCCGGCCAAGTCCCGCGGAGCGGGATGCGAGCCGGGACCCAGAATGATTTGATATTCCACGATCCTCCTGGATTCCGGGTCTCGCCCAAAATCGTTGGGCTCGCCCGGAATGACAGCTTTGTCGAATTGCAGCAGGGTTTCTGACGGGGGAGAATTAAGCTTGCTCCGTCCTAAATGATGGGGCATTCTGGCGAAGGAGAGTAAAATATACCATCCCGCATATCAGAGACAGTTTTCGTTAACAACTTAGCTCGCACGCATGGTGGCTAGTTGTAACAGGGAACGGTACGCTCGGGTCTTACGTATGAAGCCCGTAATACCTTCCGGCACCAGTAACATGATGATGACGAGTAACGTACCCTGTATAATGAGGCTGATTCCAGCGTATCTGGCCAGCAAGAAGTGCAAAAAGACAACAATAATTGTGCCAATAATCGGGCCCCCTTCAGTACCCATTCCCCCCATGACGGTAGCGAGGATCAATATCATTGTCCACTTTACACTGAAGGCGCTGTTGGGCTCTATATATGATTGGTAAGTATAGAAGATGGTCCCGGCTAAACCCGTTACAAATGCGCTGATGACAAAGGAGTACAACTTCGATTTGAAAACGTCTATACCGGAACTGGCGGCAGTTCTATCATTATCTCGAATCGCTGCAAGCCCCAGACCCAGCCTTGAACGTAAAACTATTCGCAAACAAAGACCTGACGCAATCACAAGACCGAGAGCAAGCCAATAAACGTCCGGCGTAGAAAAATCAGAGGCACCTTTTAAAATATAGCCAGCCCCCCCACCGTGTATTGACTTTCCGATAGGTCTCCAAACTAAAAACACATACTTCAGTGCTTCAGGGACAACGAGTGTACCAATCGCAAAATAGATGCCACTCAGCCTGAAGACAGGAATAGATATAAGGAGAGCAAATAATGCAGCCACTATAGCTCCTAACACCATTCCTAGATAGATGGGCAACCCGTGCCATGCCCATATGACCAGAGTGTACCCTGCCAGCCCAATAAACGCAGGCTGGCACAGGGATATCAGACCGGAATAGCCACAAAGCAAGTTCCACATATTTGCCATGGCTAGGTATATAAAAAATAGAAGGAGGTAGAGGAGCCAACTGCGGGGCACGCCTGCTACCGGCAACACCGCCAGCACAACTATGAGTCCTATTAACGGGATCAGCCCCCCGCTCAACCTGTGAATGATACCTCTCATCTTCCTCCTACCGACCAAAAAGGCCTTGCGGCCTCACAGCTAATACGACAAGTACGATGATATAAAGAATAAGATACTGACCGGTCGCAGCCCCTGGTAGGCCAAGTTCATTAAGCACATGGCCGCCCATGGTTTGGGCCAATCCCACAATCATGCCCCCTAGGAATGTCCCCATCATGCTGCCTAGACCTCCTATGATGATCACGCCAAAGGCGATGATGAGAAAGGATACGCCAGATGTGGGGGTAAACGGGAAAGTCAGTCCGAGAAACACACCAGCTATAGCTGCCGTGGCCATTGCGATAGCGAACGCGTAAGCATACACACGCCCCGTATTTATGCCCATTAGCTGGGCCGCTCCTCTATCTTGCGAGGCGGCACTAATCGCCTTGCCCAAATAGGTCCTTCTGAGAAATTCCCGGAGAAAAAGCATCACAACTAAAGCGCCGGCGAAATCCAACAGGTATACCAGCGGGATGTTAAACACGCCCACATTAAAGCTATCAAGGGCGTAAGATGTTGTTAAACCCCTTGAATAGGGCGTCCATAGCCTCTGGCAGGCATTTTGTATGATTAGGGAGATCCCAAAGGCAATGATCAATGGGGCTTCCATGGATATCTGAACAGCCCGGCTCAGGAGATATTTTTGAATAGCAAAGCCGATTGCAAACAAGAGGGGCATGCCAACGACCAAGCTTACGATAGGGTCTATTCCAAGAAATGTGAGTCTGTGACCAAAAATTTCGCCGGTCATTCCAAAAAAGCCAAAGTATGTTCCCAATATGACTAGGTCTCCGTGAGCCACGTTTATCAGCTTCATAACGCCGAAAACCAGGGATAATCCTAAGGCTATCAAGGCGTATAATCCCCCTAATAGGATACCCATGACGAGGGGACCAGATAAGTCAACTACAACTTGTGAGGTCATCTATAAAATCTCCTGATCAATGTCATACGCCAAAGTATGCTTTCTTGACCCCCTCTTCCTCCCGAAGCTCCGCCACATCCCCACTTAAAACAACACGCCCCACTTCCATAATGTATGCCCTGTCCGCTTCTTCGAGGCTTCGCCTTACATTCTGCTCCACAAAGAGGATGGTAATGTCCCTTTCTCTAATCTTCTTCAAAGCTTTATAAACCTCATTAAGAACGATGGGGGCAAGGCCGAGAGACATTTCATCAATCAGCATGAGCTTTGTCTCTGACATCAAGCCCCGACCCAGGGCCAACATCTGTTGCTCTCCCCCGCTGAGTGTTTTGGCTAATTGATTTTTCCTTGCCTTTAGTATCGGGAAGAGCTCGTAAACCATTTTGAAGTTTTGTTCCTTCTTGGGCCTCGCCTTAGGATTGTATGAACCTAATATGAGATTGTCTAACACGTTCAGGTCGGGGAAAATTCTCCTCCCTTCTGGAACTTGGGAAATGCCGAGAGCAACGATTTGGAAGGGATCCAAAGTGGAGATCTCTTTGCCGTTAAATGCAATGCTGCCCTTGGCAGGATGAATGACACCCGATATGGTATTGAGCAGGGTGGACTTACCCGACCCATTTGCGCCGATGATAGCCACAATTTCACCCTGTTTAATCTCTATGGATATATCCCACAGGACTTGCAAGCTGCCGTAGAATGTGTCTATGTTACTAACCTTCAGCAATGTTTTTTCAGGCATTTCCTCGCTCTACGCTTCCCTCCTGACTCTATCATAAACCCTTGGACACCTTTAACCGAAATAAGCCTCAATGACCTTTTTGTCTTCCATGACCTCGTTTGGTATGCCTTCGGCGATTTTCATGCCTTTATCCATCACGATAATCCTGTCAACCGCCTCTACCATCACTTTCATCACATGTTCGATTAATATAATGGTTATGCCCATTTCCTGTATTTCTTTTAGGAGGTCTAATAACTGTGGGATTTCAGATTCCGTTAATCCCGCAGCCACTTCATCAATCATCAGTATTTTGGGACTGGTGGCTAAGACCCTGGCCAATTCGAGTCTTTTGAGCGTTATCACGACCAGATCTCCAGCGAGCATATCTTTCTTTTCTGAAAGCCCTACAATATCAAGTATTTTGGCAGCCTCATTCTCAGCGGCCTCCTTATCAAGACCCCTTCCAAATCTCGCTCCCACCACGATGTTTTGCAGAGCTGTTAGTTTAATGAAAGGCTGGGGAATCTGATAAGTTCTGGCGATTCCTAGGTGACAAATTTTATGTGGCGGGAGACCTGTGATGTCATTTCCTTTGAACTTTACTGCTCCAGAGTCAGGCTTGTATTCACCGGATAGGACATTTATGAGCGTTGTCTTGCCGGCCCCGTTCGGGCCCATTAAACCTATCACTTCACCGGCCTGCACATCAAAACTCAGGTCTTGAACAGCAACTAATCCCCCGAAACGCTTGTTTACTCTATCTACTGAAAGAATCGGCGCGTCCATATCATGACCTCTGCCAGGGTTAGACCAGGCGAGAAATTTCCAAGCATCTGAAGCTTTATACCTGAATTTTGCAAGCGTCGAGTTTGCCGAAGATGCAAGGCATCGACCGCGCAGCTGTAGTTGCCTACCGCAAGCGGTCGATAACGAAGCAGATTCGGTAAAATCGTCGTTCCCGCAGGGTAAACAATCTTGAAATATTATTCTTAATTCTGTTTTCACCCATCCGGTTAAACTTCCAGCGTATCGAGTTATGAGGTAACAGGGCGAAGTTCAATTAAATTTTTAGCGGATTCAAGATTGTTTATGCAAGATTCAGGTAATAGAGAATGGGAATAATATCCCATTGGCTCAGCCTTCGAGCCAGTGGGCAAAGGCCGCTGTTTTTACTTCGCTTTTCCTCACCCACTGGCTGAAAGTTAGTGTGAACCGCCAGTCATATTCCTCTTATCAGGCCCAATGTCTATTAGGGAAGAGGGAATACCGGCTTATGCGTTGGAGTTAGCCAGTCGTGCTGGGAATAGGTTATTGGGAGTTCCCATACATGTGGTTTTTTGGTCTTTACCCACTGGCCAACAAAGAGCGGAATTCCGCTGAAGTGTTGCTCTTTAATGAATTTGACACGACCACTTATTGTCTTCATATCGGTTTCCGCTATAGCCTTGTTAATCGCCGTTCCATCAAGCGTCCCTGCTCTTTGGATGGCATCAAGCATAACTTGAGTTTCATAATAGCCATGTCCTATAGCTGGGTTTAATGGTTGTCTTGTCGCTTTAGCCCATCTTTCACCGAGTGATTTTGCGGTTGTGCCACCGATACCGGGACAGTACTCTGGTGGATAAGATGTATCCCACCATACCTCCACAGCAACGCCCCAGGGTAGGTCACCTCCCCAGGATTTTGCATCCACATAGAAAAGGGGCGCCCTCCCAATCATCGCTATCTTAGGCTTAAAGCCCAGTACGTGACATTGTCTCCACAGTGTTCCAAAATCGGGTCCAGGACAATTCCCCCAGAGGATTTCAACCTTATTTCTCTTCCACTCCTTTATGATAGGCGTAAAGTCTGTGGTGCCCATGGGAAACAGGCCTAGCTTTTTTTCCATGCCTACAACCTTACAACCCCATTCTTTTAGTGCGCCAGGGAACAGCCCGTACCAACCCACGCCGTCTGGGTCGTCCGACGCTAAAACCCCTGCTATCTTGTTGGTCTTGTGACCGTAATCATCCATCATCCCAAACCATGAATCCTTTATCGTATAACCAGGTTTGGCCCGAAAATCACCCGGTGGATATGGCATGATTATACGAAAACCCAAAAGCCAGGTGTATTCCCAGGGTGGTTTAACTTCCATGCGCATTCCGTTCCAGGGTTCAAAAGGACCCCCTCCAATAACATGCGGGACCTTATATTTATCAGCTATGGTAGCGACTGGGCCGTGTATGTTTACGGGCTCATCAGGTGACAGTAAGGCATGTACCTTATCGCGCACACACAGGTCTTCGGCAAGAGTCGCTGTCTTCATCGGGTCGCTTTCAACATCGCGGACGATAAGCTTGACGGGCAATTTCTTCCCGTACTCTTTCAAATAGACGCCGCCCAGCTTGTTGATATCCTCCACAGCCGCCTTCATCCCAAACACACAGCCTTCACCGAAACCGGCAAACATGCCCGTCATGGGCGCTGGGGTGCCTATGAGAATTGCCTTAGGAGCCTTTTTTGCCTGGGCATAACCGCTGAAAATCAACACGCATCCCAAGAGGATCATCAAAGCGGTTAAATAGAACTTCTTCATTGTCACTCCCTCCTTTCTTAAATATAGCAAAGTATTTTTGGCCGCTTTTTCACACCGGAACAAATATCACCTCCTTCCCCCTCAATCATGGTTGCCATAAAGACCTGGTTACATTCTCGGTCAGGTTATGAAATCACTACACGATATTCTCCCATAACTGAGTCGTTCACATTACTACCCATAAGCTATGAAATCAAGTCATTTGTCCCTCTCATGGACGTCCAGACCGCGGCCTATAAAGGACGTTCTTAACTCTGCCGATGTGGAATGGATACTATTTCACGTCACTGGCTTTGTCATGCCCTCCTTCTGTTTTTCATGGTTGGCGAATACCTCCCAAAATACTTAAAAGCCCAATTGCCCTGGTTCCTTGGAAAGGAAATCATCCGAAAAGCAGGTTAGGCAGATATAGCGCAATTTGTGGGAAAATAACCAGAAGCACGACGCATGCTATCATACACAAAAAGAATGGGAAAATGCCCCTAAAAATGTCCTCCATGGGGACATCCTTGGCCACGCTGCCAATGGCGAAAACATTCACACCAATAGGCGGTGTAATCTGTCCCATCTCCATGGTAAGAACGGTTACCACCCCGAACCAGATGGGGTCAAAACCGAGGGCGGTAACCGCCGGAAAGATGGTGGGCAAGACGAGCAGGATCATGGGAATCACGTTCAGAAGACAACCGAGAACGATGAAAAAGATGATGACGCCCGCAAATATAAAATACCGGTTTATGGGCAATCCGGTCACAAAATCAGCCAAAGCAAATGGTAAGCGAGTCGCTGCAAGAAAGTAGCCAAAGACACCCACACCGATCAGAATCAGAAGGAGCTTGCATGTGATGTTCAATGAATCCTGCAGGGAGGATATGATCATCTGCCTGTTTACACGCCTTCTGATGAGCGCATAAACAAAGGCACCCACAGACCCGATGGCGCCCCCCTCCACAGGGCTGAAAACACCACCCAATATACCGCCCAATATGAGAAGGAACAGTATGAGCATGCCTATGACCCCTTTCAGAGAGATCAGCTTCTCTTTTAGGGTCGTGGGCTCGCCCCGGGGTGCTAACGCAGGGTTAATCTTGGCACGAAGATAGATGACGCTGCTAAACAATATGGCAAGGAGTATACCGGGCCCTATCCCTGCTACAAAAAGTCTTCCAATGGATTCCTCGGTGACAATGGCATAGAAGATAAATCCCACACTGGGCGGAATAAGTATCCCCATGGTTCCGCCCGCAGCCAAGCAGCCTGTTGCCAGGCTCATGTCGTATTTATGTTTTCTCATTCCAGGAAGCGCGACCGTCCCCATGGTCACGGCTGTGGCCAAACTGTCACCGCACACGGCTGAAAACCCTGTGCATCCCGCCACTGAAGACATGGCCAGGCCTCCGGGTAGTCGCCCCAGCCATTTATTCGCGGTCTCAAAAAGATCTTCGCTGATCCCTGAATGATAGGCAAACTCTCCCATGAGGATGAACAGGGGCACGACGGTCAACATGTAGTTGGATGCGGTATCGAAGGGGCCGATGCCAAGCATGGCGAGAGAAGGCAGCACCGCCTTGTAGGCCACGATCATACCAAACAATCCGGTCAGGGCCATACCAAAGCCGATGGGCATACCCAAAAACAGGAGCAAAAATAGGAAACACATCCCCAGAACACCAGCGGTCGCCCCACTCAACCCCTTGGGCGCAAGACCTGCCAGCGGTGCAAATAATACAAAACAGGCCATGGCCAAAGCAAAGATTAACCATGGCCATCGCTTATCTTCAACAGAACGCTGCAGGGCCCGCAAGAAATCCAGCGCCACCACAAGGGCCAGAATGATAACGCCTATAGCGCCCACAAACCAGAATATCCATACGGGAATCTCAAGTTCATAGGTGATGACACTGTCCTGCATTTTTTTGATGCCTTGCATGAGCAACTGAGAAGCCATCATGCCAAAGAACAGGGCGCATATGAGATAATGGAAGCAATCAAGAAGGTTTTGGATCCATTTGGGAAAACGCGAGACGATGAATCCTATTCGAATATGCCCCTCATTGAGTTGTATAAATGCAATACCCAGGAAGACGATAATAAGCAGGATAAAGCCTTCTATCTCAATGACGCCCGGTAAGGAGCCCTTAAACGCAAACCGGGCTATCACATCCAAGAAGACCGGAAAGGGCATGATAAACAGGAATCCAAGACCGATGTAATTGGCTATTCCACTGGCCGAGCCGATGAATCTTTCCAGTTTTGTTGTTCCCAAACTTAGGCCTGTTGCCATATGGTCTTACAGCCTCCGTTTCCACGCTACTCAGTTAACGCCCATTTGACATCGTACCCCGGATACCATTCGGGGGCAAAGAAGCGTTCTGATTGTCCCCCACATCCCCCTGCTAGGCACGGGGATGTGGGTTATCGATTTCCCTGGTAAGAAAATTTTGGAAAAGGATAGGGCTATACCCTATCATTTATACCCTCCAACAGTCGCTTTTGAATACGCCTTCCCTGTTCGCACCACATCATCATGGATCAGAGCGGCATTCTTATGACCCTTTTTCTCCATCCTCTTGACCCACTTATCGTGGATAACCTGAGTCTTATCTTGAAATCTCTTTTTCTCGGCCGCCGATAATACATAGAATTTATGGCCCTTGCTTTTCATCCATCTTGAATCCTCAATAGAGCCCTCATCAAGGGTCAGACCACATCTTCGGGCCATTTTCCTGCCCGTCGTGTCTAGGAGTATCTTCTGTAGGTCAGGCGGTAGGCTGTTCCATTTTCTGATGTTTATGGCCCCATAGAATGGATCTACCAAGGCGTCTATGATGGTATGGTGTTTTGCCACATCGCTGATCTTAAAAGCTTTAAGCGGCGCTATGGGGAAAGCCATGCCTTCCGCCATGCCCCTTTCCAGGGCCAGATATGAATCCTGGGGTGACACATCAATGGGGTTGGCTCCGAATATTTTAAGGGCTTCCCGAATCTGGGGATTAATTCCGATTATCTTCATGCCTCGCAGGTCATCCAACGAGCGAACCGCCTTTTTAACGGTATGGAGGTTAAATGTTGCCCCTGTCCATTGCCACAACACCTTTATGTCTTTGAATTCAGCTCTCCACTCTGGGTATTTATTGTACATATCCCAGACAGTAAGGCTGCCCGCCTCTGCACCGTTAAAAATGAGGGGTGTCTGGATGACCGTATTCAAGGGGAATTTACCATGAACCCAATGACACGGAGAACCCGTCATGTCAATGGAACCGACCACCAGAGCGTCGTAGACCTTTCTCGCCGGAGCAATAGCGTTTGGATTAAAGAAATGGATCACCAACCGGCCGCCGCTGAGTCTCTTGACCTCATCTATCCAGGGCAAAATAGCGTTTCTTACTGTG
>JASFIT010000020.1:0-21835 GCA_050122535.1 Desulfobacteraceae bacterium
CTCCGCCACAGTGATGTCATGCCCTCCAATGAGTAGCATCAATTCAGTCGTCTGGCTTCCAACCCAGATCCCCGAAACGAGTGAAAGGGGCAGCATCATCGAGGAGTTCCACATGGGAAGGGCCCGCACAACATTCATGGTAGAAAAACCATGGGTGATCAAGAGGATACAGAGGATACCCATGATGACCTTGAGGGCTGAACTGTCCCCTGCCCATGGCACACCTGAAACAACAACGGGGAGGACCTGAAAGAAACCAATGACGGCGAAAAGGAGAACGACCCACATCCCCCGCGAAATTTCCGAGCTTGCCGGCCGGAGTAACATTCGCCAACTTCTCAGCGGTTTTCCAAGAAAGCCCAGGTGAATGAAACCGCCCAACACCAAAGACACGAGCCACCCCATTAACCAGCCCGGCCTGAAGTTCAAAAAAATTGAGACCAAGTAGATACCCGCACCTATTTCCGAGAAAAAAAATGCAAGCCACAGTAATATACCCTTCCCCTCTATCCATTCCTCCTGATGGGTATGTTTGACCATCCATTCATAGCCCATGAATCTCGAACTCTTCATTAAACTCAGCCCCCTCTGCTATGCCTTATAGACTTTCAGCGCCACGGAGGTTTCAATATTCCCTGTCACGGGATCATAGTGCCTCAGATAAGTGGGCAGCAGTTTGCAGAAATTGCTTCCCTTTCCCCTGCTAATGGGCCGCCCCTCTGCCCAGAGGCCGCCTTGCCCGGCTACCCCCAAGGTCCTGGGATGCTGTCCCTGCATGCATTTGAGAACGCCTTTCTCCTTCGCCCCATACCGGTTTTCCAGCCAGATCACATCTCCGTCCTTGAGGCCTCTTTCCCCGGCAACATCCGTATTCATCGTAACCGTGTAAGTATAGGGGCACAACTGGCTCACTTCATGAATAAAAGGATTTTGATACGTGGTGTTGTTGGTATGCAGGATATCTCTGTATGAGAACCCGAGCATATCAAATTCCTCATCCAGTTCGTTATAACTGATGGGGTAAAACCAACTGGGCAGAGGCGTATATTGCTCCCATTCCAACTCTATGTCCTTTTCTTTACAAATTCTCTCCACCTCTTCCCGCGCTTCCATGAGAAACTCCATGTAGAGGGGGACCCGGGAATTGAGATGCCATCGCCAGTAGACATCTTCGATGGGCTTATGCCACGAGGCATAGCCCTGTTCTTTGACCTTCTTTGCATCTTCACCATACACCCACTTCAGCACCCGATCGCCTATCTCCGACCAATTGAGCTTCTCGCCCGGCTTTATCTTCAACGATTCATCCTCGATGCCGTAATACCCGTTTAACATCTGATTATACTTATCCCGCAACCCTAATCTTTCTAAGATATCGAGTGTGACATCCATAAAGAACCGGCACTCACCTAAGGGCTCGGCCACCGGTTTTTGCATGTGCACATACCAGTCCTCGTAGGAGGGGCTTTGACTGAAAAAGTAGGCATCGATCTCGCCACTCCAGCAATCCTTTTCCAAGAAGCTAACATCAGGCAGGACAATGTCCGCTATGGCCTGATCGGTCTCATTCACCCAGATGTCATACTGAACCACAAACACGTCTTTGAACAACTCAGCCGTTGATTCCCAGTCGCAATTACTGATCACAAAATTGGTTGCCGGCCCGATCAGCATCTCCGGTTTTGCACGCATACCCAGCTTTTCCCAGAGCGCTTCCCGTTCCTTCACATAAGGAATGTGGGAAATTGTGGCATGGGGCCAGAACTCTATACAGCCTACCGATGTGCAGGGCACTTCAGGTTTGTGGGGGGGCCAAGGGGAATGGGCATAAAATATGCTGGGTATGATGACACCATCAAGCCCTATTTTAGGAATCCGCTCATAATTACCGCCTGGATACCTTCTCCTTATGGCGGGCCAACCTAATGTACCACCCGGGACATCTTCCGCGCCCACCAGTTCACAGAGCAGGTCAATGGCCGCAGCCTGATGAATGCCGTTGGAATGTCCCTGGGTTCCACGGAACATGACGGCCGCCACAGGCCTATAGGGAAACGACTTACCCTCAATCGTGATCGTGCTCCCGATCTGCGCATTTTCCACCCACTCATTGGCAACGCGTTTGATCGTGTCAGCCGGGACGGTGCTGATTTCGGAGGCCCATTCGATGCCATATTGTTTCAAATGTTCCTTTAAGGCCATGAAGGCTGGTCGGCATCTCTTCCCCTCAACTTCCAATTCGCCTTCCAGGGCATAATCTTCATACGCCGCCACCTGTGCATCGAATATCTTTGCTTTCCCCTCTCTCTCATCAAAAATGAGAGGCTTGCCAGACGCCTCGTCCCTCACATAATGGCCATCAGGACCAATAAGATAGGACAAGTTGGTCTTGGCCTTTAAGTATGTCCCATCGTAGACCTTCAGTTCGTTCACAATGTGGTTGCACATGGCCAAGGCTACGGCGGAATCTGTCCCCGGTAGGAGGGGAATCCATTCGGTGGCCTTTCCGCCAGCGAAGTTACACATGGGGTCAAAAACCACTTCCTTCACCCCCCTCTCTATGGCCTTGGACCTTAGCCTGGCGTTTGTCATGGCGGAATGTCCCGATCCTGTGCCTTTACTCGATCCAAACTTGATCACATACTTCGTATATCGCCAGTCCGGGGCTATTGACCAGGCGCCATGAATCAGGCCTCCCATCATGTGGGCCGCATTCCCGCAGTGGAGACTCCCGCCACCCACCACAAACGTTCCATTGCCCTTTTGGCCAAAGAGTCCGGCGAGCATATAGATGTGGTTATGTGGGCCATCACTGCCCCTTTGGGTTTGATTGCTGATCAAGATTTTGTTTGGATCGTCGGCCAAGATCTTTTTCATTCTCTCTGCTATTTCATCTAATGCCTCTTCCCATGAAATCTCTTTCCATTTGGGGTCAACGCCTATGCCCTTTTCTGGGTTTGTTCGTCTGAGGGGTTTTTTGATGCGATTGGGATCGTGGTAATACATAACGCTGGCTGCGCCCTTGCCGCAGAGACCCCCGTCTTCACCACCCATGGTACTTCCTGGGATCCCTTCCAATTTCACCGGCACGCCGTTTATCCTACGCACTCTGGCGCCGCAACCGCAATAGCACGCGCCACAGGTGGTATTAATCCAGACATCTTCCCATATCCTTTCCTCTATTGCTGACATGCCGCTTCCCTCCATCTATTCATGTTGTGGCTCTAGCTGACGTAATATACGGATGGGTCGGTGCCAAATTCGGAATGCAGTTGGTTCCCCTTTCGCGTCTTGATGAGCTCTGATACACGGCTGGAAGGATCATCCAGGTCACCAAAAGACCTGGCTCCAACCGGACAGATATTGACGCATGCCGGGGTTGCATCTCTATCCACACCCGGTTTGAGTCCTCTTTTCTCTCCCTGCTCAATTCGTTCAACACAGAAGTTACATTTCACCACCGTTCCTTTTTGAAATGGATATATCTTCCTGCCCAATTTCTCAAAGGGTGTTAGTCCCTGGCCGGGAAAGTATTCTCTTTTTTCATCATCGTGAAAGGTCCTCTGTTGATAGGGACATGCGACCAGACAGTACCTGCATCCAACACATTGATCATAATCAATCTGTACGATACCATCCTCTCTCTGAAAGGTGGCCCCCGTGGGACACACCTCTGCACATGCGGCCTCCTTACAGTGGTTGCACAGGACAGGGACCATCTGTTTTACCACGGCCGGGAATTTCCCGGTTTCCCCTATTAATACCCTGTTCCAGAAGATGCCTGGCGGCAAGAAGTGCTCTTCCTTGCAGGTCACCGAACAACCCCAACAACCGATGCATTTCTTCAAATCAATCACCATTCCCCATCTGGGCATAGGAACCTTCCTTCCTGTCTTTGCTGGTTATTTGTCTTTAGGAATGAATCCAGTCGCTAAACACTCTCATCCAATGGGATTGTTTGGCTCATTCCCTCGATGAGCGCATAGCGTTCGGCCACTTCCTTTTCCAGGGCGTCCATTTCCTCATTCGTGAGGTGGGAAAACTTTCCTATTATGTCCACGAGCTCGCGCAAAGGCCTGGGCTTTTTGATTTTGTGGCTGAGTCTGAACCTGCCCCGTTCAGCCTCCCACAGGGGGTAGTAATTTGTTTGCACAGCCTTTCGGCAAATCTCGATGGACAGGTCCGTCCCAAACCCCCAGCCTGTGGGGCAGGGGCTGAATATGTGAAGAAAGGCAAGGCCTTCGTTTTTCTTTTCCTTGGCCTTGAGCAGTTTTTCGGCAAGATCCTCCAGATGGCTTAGTGTGGCGGTGGCTGCATAGGGAATCTTGTGCATCGCCATGATGAAAGGCAGGTTTTTTCCTGTAGTCTCCTTTCCCCTCTTGGCGTCCCCAACCGGGGTTGTGGCCGTCCTGGCGCCAAGCGGGGTCGTACTGCTTCGCTGAATACCCGTGTTCATATACCCTTCGTTGTCGTAGCACATGTAGATGAAGTTCTCGTTTCTCTCAGCAGCGCCTGAGAGTGTCTGGAAGCCCACATCCGCGGCACATCCGTCACCCGTAAAGCCCACGACCGTAATATCCTTACCCATCTTGCGATAATACCGACTAATCCCGGTCGCGCTCGAGGCGACCCCTGTCATAAGGCATCCTAGGGAGGCCAGCTTGTGCCATGCCCCGATGTTCTGGCCGTACATAACCGTGGCGGAACAGGAAGGTGTGCCTACGATGACAATATCTCTGCCCAAGACCCTGGGGACGAATCTCACAAGAAGTTCCAGGGGGCAACCTGCACAGAAGCTAAGGCCTCCGGCGAACGGGTCTTCACTCTGAAAATAGTCGAATACCTTGGGCAACTTTTTCTTCTTGGCCATTATGTCTCCTCACCCCTCTAAGTTCATCCATGTCACCCCCTGGTAAGGCTTTCCCTGCGAAGCGGCATGGAGCTTTTCGATCATACTTTCCACATGGGCACGCGTAATATCCAGGCCAGCCAGACCATCAATGAAGCCCAACGTGGGGACCAAACCTATTTCGGGTGAGAGTGCCCTAAGTTCCATGTATATGGGTCCGCAGTTCCAGCCAAAGCAGACACTTCGGTCTATCACCCCTATGGCTCTTCTGCCCCCGAGGATCTCAGTTAATGTCTCTCCTGGAAATGGGCGAAACATCCTCAGCTTCACCAGTCCTACCTTCATTCCCTCATCTCTCTTAGAATCGACGACCGTTTTCGCGGTTCCTGCTGCACTTCCCGAGGTTACCAAGGCGATCTGGGCGTCCTCCATCCGATACGCTTCAATCTGCCCGCCATAGCTTCGCCCGAAGAAATCTCCGAAAAGCCCGTCGATTTCATCGAATTTCTGCTTAGCCCTCTCCATGGCAGCAGAGTGCTTGTACCGGAGTTCCACAAAGCCTTCCCCGATACCATGGGTGGCGCATGCCAAAGGTCCCCCAGGGACCAGCTTGGGGCGTTCAGGCTGCTCCTTCAGCGGAGCCAGGAACGCATCCACGTCTTCCCTGGCAGGAATGTTCACACCTTCGGACAGGTATGAGAGGTAAAACCCGTCGTAATTGACCATCACCGGAAGTTGGACTTCAAAGTCCTCTGCCAGCCGATAGGCCATGATCAACAGATCGAGGATCTCCTGGCAGTCTTCAGCAACCACCTGGATCCAACCGGAATCTCTGGTGGCGATCATGTCCTGCTGGCCAGAGGAGACAGCCAATATGCCAGGCATTTCACGATTCACATTAACCATCACAACCGGAGCCCTCAGTCCGGAAGCTTGAAGGAGCGCATCATACATGAAGGCCAGTCCCCAAGAGGAGGTGGCGGTAAATACACGCCCTCCAACCATCGTGGCCGCAGAGACGATGTTCATAGCCGAGTTCTCTCCTTCCACTTCCACCATCTCTGCA
The DNA here is from genome assembly GCA_050122535.1 of Desulfobacteraceae bacterium. GTDB lineage: Bacteria > Desulfobacterota > DSM-4660 > Desulfatiglandales > HGW-15 > JASFEQ01. The sequence goes on from JASFIT010000020.1 coordinate 5,916, forward strand.
TCCAACAGGCCGCTTGAGGAAAATTGAGACAACTGCTCCACCACCTCGGTTTGGGGCGTTATAGGGTATAGAGCCACCACGTCCGGTCGGCAAAGCATGGCGCCATAGGCAGCGGCTGCATTTCCGGTTATCGTCCTTATTTCTCCCTTATGCCTTGCCTTCATCTTGAAACTCTCCTTCGGATACCATGCGGATCACCTTCTTTGGACATTCCCTGGCGCACGTTCCACAACCTTTGCAGTATTGCAAATTGGGAAGAAAGTGATCCTTCATGTTCATCATACACTGGGTGGGACAGAAAAGGGCGCAAAGACCGCAGTAATTGCAATTATCCCTGTCCACAACTGGCCTCTCGCTTCGCCAGGTCCCCGTATTTAGGCAGAGAAGCAATTCATCAGCATCCGACCAGGCTCCCTCATATTTTGTGAAGATTTTGAACGCTACCATTGGATAACCTCCACCTCATGGAATCCGCGCTTAGCGCAACGGATATTCTGTTTAAGGATATCCCCGCTAAAATATTGCTCCAAGCCAGACAAGATATGTTCGATCGGTATCCATCCCGTGGCGGCAGCAAAGGCCCCTACAATGGGGGTATTTGGCGACGGGATTCCGATCTCCTCCAAGGCAATTTTCTCAGCATCTACCAGGCCTGCGCGACTAAGATCCTTGCAGGGCTTTTCGTGGATCGGCTCTTTGGTATTTAGGATCAAGACCCCGTCTGGTTTTAGCCCAGAATAAACCATGGGGGAATCCTTCTGTGAGGTGTCCAGAACCACGAGACAATCAGGGTTGTAAATCTGCGTCTTCTCCCTGATGGGATCTTTGTCGAATCGCATAAAGGCCGTGACCGGCGCACCCCTTCTTTCAAATCCGAACATGGGAAAGCTACTGCCAAATTTGCCCTGCCGCACAAAGGCATTTGCCAAGATTTTTGCTGCAGTAACCACACCCTGCCCTCCCCTTCCATGGAATCTGACCTCAATCATTGGAATCTCCCAAAAATCAGCGCCAATATTTTTTTCTCATCTCCTTTTTCAGGATCTTGCCCGTACCACTCTTTGGGATCTCCTCCACAATCTCGATGGATTTGGGCGCCTTGTACCTGGCCATCTCTTTTTTGCAGAATTCTATGACCTCCTCGGGCGTGGCCGTTGCACCCTCTCTGAGGGAAATGACCGCATGAACCGCTTCCACCCATTTTGGATCCGGGATACCAAATACGGCGCACTCAGATACAGCGGGATGCCTGTACAGGACCTCTTCAACCTCCCGAGGATATATATTCTCACCCCCGGAAATGATCATATCCTTCTTTCGATCCACAATGTAGATGTAGCCATCCTCATCGTAACGTCCCAGATCGCCCGTGTGTAGCCATCCGTTTATGATCGTCTCTTGGGTTTCCTGTGGCTTTTTCCAGTATTTATGCATGATGTGTCGACTCTTTACGATGATCTCACCCACCTCGCCAAGAGGGACATCATTCCTGTCTCCGTCCACTATCCTCACGTGCACCCCAACGACAGGGTATCCACAGGAGAGTAGTCGCTTCTCCTTCTCCGGGTCGCCCAGGACCTCGTGGTCCTTTTCTTTGAGAAAGGCGATTTCAGGTCCGGATTCCGTCTGGCCATAACCCTGGAAAAAAACGGACCCGAACGCCTTCATCCCCCTTCTTAATAACTCCGTTGGCATGGGAGAGCCCGCATAATATATCCGTCTTAGGCTGCTGAGATCATACTTGCTGAAATCTGGGTGGTCTAACATGGCGGTCAAATGGGTGGGAACAACAATAATATTTGTTATCCTTTCTTTTTCTATCAACTCCATCGTGGCTTTTGGATCAAAGAACTTGTCAATCACGGCTGTGACAGCTTGATGAAACAGGTAAGACAGAATGGCTATCCCACCGATATGGAAGAGAGGCATTAATGATATCCCCCGGTCCCCATATCCAATGGGCACTTCCAGGGCATGGCAGATAACGTCTTCTCGATGACCTAGATGTGTATACAGGGCACCGCGCGGCTGACCTGTGGTTCCGCTCGTGTAACAGATGAAAAGGGGATCATCATCGTCCACTTGCACATCCGGCTCATGTGTGGGATAGCTTTCCAGGAGGTCGTCAAAGGATTCCATGCCGGGCAGGGAACCCTCCAAACTGATGAAGTGCTTTACACCCGAGATCCTCTGTCTCAGGGTGTCAACCAGGTCACCGAATTCCGCGCCGACAAAGAGGACAGTGGCTTCTGAGTCGTTTATCAGGTAATCTATGTCATTTTCCGATAATCTGACGTTAAATGGGGCGACAATGAATCCGGCCTTTTCGGCTGCACCAAACGCATATGTGTACTCGATACAATTCCAGGAGAGGATACCAAGCACCTCTCCTTTCTTTACCCCCAAATCATGAAGGGCGTGTATCAGGCTGTTTACCCGCTTATTATATTGCCCAAATGTTATCCGCTGCTCGCCATAAATAAATGCGATCCGATCGGGGAAAAATGACGCATTCCTAAGGATGATATCTGCTAGCAATCCCACCTTATATCGACAGGACGCCTTTAATATTCCTTCTTGGTGCTGGCCCATATATCTCCCTCCTAGGCGTGAAGTCGCTTGGGCAGACTCCCTTCACAATACAACCCTAAACCTCGGGATCGAGAACGTCAGAAATATTAATCTCCAACATTTTTATGCTGGCCAAAATCCGGAGCACATTTCTTTCCATAGCAGGAATGCTCTTACCCATCTCTTTGAGTTCCTGGGCAGTCGCTTTCATGAGCTGAATTCTTTCATCTATTCCTTCCAAGTCTATTAATTCTGCCATTGGATCTTTAGCTCCTATGTCTTTTTAAGATTCCCATTGTTTGGAACTAGAGCCTCTCCTCCATTCCCAAGTGCAGACAAATGGAGTGTTGGAGCACTCCAGTACTCCACCCTTAGTGTTTTTCCCTCAGGTCCTTGAATCGCTTTGCCTTGACTTCATATCTGGGCAACGTGCCGTATTCCTGGAATTCCAGATCGTATCGGAGATTCGTTTTGAGTCTCAGTTGATCCACAAGCTGGGCCTCAATTTCGTCACGTTGGTCTAAGCTCTCCGGTAATAACTCCACTTTCAGGCCGATCTTATCCACATCCCCTTTCTTATCTACCACCACCTCATACTCGTCGCTCAATCCCTCTATGCCCCGGACCACCTCTTCAATGGCGGATGGCGCAAGAAGCACGCCTTTGACTTTGGTAATATCATCTGCTCTGCCTACCACGCCCCCTTGGACCACTCTGAAACTCCGGCCACAGGGACAGGGCTCCGATGCCCACTCTATGATATCCTTGGAGTCGAAGCGGACGCAGGGTTGTGCCTGACGATCCAGGGCCGTAATGATCATCTTACCCCTCCGTCCTGGCTCATCAATAATCTCCCCCGTTTCCACATCCTCGATTTCCACAAGGAACAGGGCCTCGTTAACATGCATTCCGCCCGACTGTGCTGTGCATTCATAGGACCAGGCCCCGATCTCCGTGGCTCCCGCATGGTCGTAGACTTTGGCTCCCCACGCCTCTTCCATCCGTTTCTTGGTACTCGGTATACTGGCTCCCGGTTCACCCGCACAGGTAATCTTGTCAATGCTGAGTTTTGAGGGATCGATTCCCAACTTGTCCCTGGCCGTGGCCGCCATGCTGAGAATGTAGGTTGGCGTAGCCATCATGGCTGTGGCTTCCAATTCTTGAATCTTTAAAACGCGGGCCTTTGTGTCCAGGACACCTCCAGGGACCACTTCGCACCCAATCTTCTCAGCCGCGTAGTGGCCGGCCCAAAAGGCCACGAAGACGTTGTAACCAAAGGGGATGAAGACACGATCATCGGGGCGGTAGCCCTGGGCCCAGAGAATAAAGGCCCAGGACTCCCCAAACCATTCCCAGTCTGCCCATGTATCAGGCTGGTAGATGGGCTGACCGGTCGTGCCGCTTGTCTGATGGAATACGGTCACCTCCTCTAGTGGTACGCAGAGGGCCTCTCCGTAGGGAAAGGGGGCCTTGCGCTGTATATCTCGCATCATGGCCTTTTCCACCTTGGGGACATGCCTGATATCATCAAAAGTGCCCACATCATCAGGCTTGATCCCAGCCTTGTCATACAGAGATCTATGGAATTCAGAGTGATCATAGGCCCAATGAAATATGCGTTTGAATTTCTTGAACTGAAGATTTCGGACTCTCTCTTGGGGGAGCGTTTCCAGGACTGGATTCCAGTATTCCTGTTCTGCAAACATGACAACTCCTTTCAAGATATTTACATGGAGTGATGGTGTATTGGAGTAATGTAGTAATGATTAACCGTAACTGGAAAGGCAATTATTTATAGGGCTTCAAACCCAACACTCCAGTACTCCACTACTCCAACACTCCACTCTCTGTCACCGCATCAGGCTGGGCAAATACAGGGCGATCTGGGGAAAAAATAGAATGACCAGGTTGCAAATAAGAAGGGCTACGACCATGGGTAAAACACCCTTAAATATCTCTTCCAACGGAACATCCTTCGCAACCCCAAAGACCACATAGACATTGACACCCACGGGCGGTGTGACCACCCCCATTTCGGAGATCAGCACAATAACCACCCCAAACCAGATGGGATCAAAACCGAGTGTGGTAGCCACGGGGAAGAAGATGGGAATGGTCAGCATGATCATGGCCATGGCGTCCATAAAGCAGCCCCCGAAGAGATAGACGAGGATGATTATTATCATGATTACATTTCTGTGGAGAGGCAGGGCACCGACCCAGCCTGCCAGGTCGTAGGGTATCCTTGTAACGGCCATAAAATGACCGAATACGACGGCCCCGGCTACAATCACCATAACCATGCAACTGATGCGGGTGGTGTCCGCCAATGCCTGGACAAACCCTTGCCAAGTGAGCTGTCTCCTGAGAATGGCTAGCAATATGACCAAGAAGGCCCCTACCGAGGCTGCCTCGGTCGGGCTGAAGATGCCGAAAAAAATGCCGCCCATGACCATACCAAAGATGAGCAGGGTCTCCAGGACGCCGGCAAATGACCGGATCTTCTCTCTCATACTGGTCTCAAGTCCAGGCGGGGCCAGAGAGGGGTTTTTAAGGACGCGCAAGTAGATGGTCAATATGAAAAGGATGGAAAGAAGGATGCCGGGGAAAATTCCAGCGAGAAAAAGCTTGCCGATGGACTGCTCTGTCAGAATGCCATAGACGATAAAGATGGTGCTGGGTGGGATCAGGATGCCGAGGCTTCCCGCTGCCGCCACCGTCCCTGTGGCCAGGCTCATATCGTACTTGTATCTCTTCATTTCTGGAAGCGTAACGGTCGCCATGGTGGCGGCTGTGGCATTGGTCGATCCGGATATGGCGGAAAATCCGGCGCATGCTGCCACGGTGGCCATGGCAAGCCCTCCCCGGCGCTTCCCCAACACCACATAAGCGGAATCATAAAGCCTGCGGCTAATGCCGGAGTGAAAAGCCACCTGCCCCATGAGGACAAACAGGGGGACAACGGTCAGGCCATAAGAAGAAAAGATTTCAAAGAAATCCCTGGCCAGAAGACCAAGGGCTGCGTCCAAATTTACCACGTAGGCGAACCCGAGAAATCCTAGGAAGCCCATCACAAAGCCCACGGGCATCTTCGAAAACAGCATGAAGATCAGAACAATAATGCCGATTATGCCTATTGTGGTGACGCTCATTTCTTCAAAACCTGAACGAAATTCTGGAGTATTTCTATCAATAGAACCAGACAGACAGCAGCTGCCGAGAAAGCAATGCCGTGCACAAAAGGCCAAAAGGGAAGCTGCAGGGTGAGCGATACCTCCTGACTTTCCCTGAGATGATTGGCATACACCACGGATTGCCAACTGAGCAGAGCAAAAAGGATGAATCCAAAGGAACTGGTGATCGTTCCAATGATGTCCTGGGCCCTCTTCGGAAAGAGATTGACCACAAAACTCACGGCCACATGGCCTTTCTCCACGGAAGTATGGGCCATGGCAAAAGCGACCGCTACGGAAGCCATAAAAAAGACCAGTTCATAGGTCCCGGGAATTGGGTGAAAAGGTGCCAGAAACTTCCAATGGGTTTCATGGTAAAGGGTTACTAAGTAACGAAGTAACACATCGGCACAGGTGAGAAGCATCATGCAGACGATGGCCGCTCCTGCCACCCAGTAGAGGATCCTTGCCAGCTCTTTTGATATTTTTTCTAAAAGGTCCAATATTTCGCCATTATGGATGTTTCAGTGCTATGCATTTCTAAGGATCGATATTCCAGGCTAACATGGAGCGTAGTCCAGATACCATAGCTGGGCCAAAAAAGTCAATGGCCTCAAGGTGTAAATATTTTGTATGAAAGGATATTTGGTGGGTTTTTCACCCTGGTTAGTACGATTACTAGTGACAACAGCCCATGGACTTGTAGGTGGCGCTCGCTAGGCGAATAAAGGAAATAGTAAAGGCAGGACTCCGTTCAGACAGAGAGAGATCCCCAATCAATCATCCCCTTCTGAAATGATTTTCTGGCAGAGCGAAACGTTTTCCCTTATTCGGCGTTGCAAAGCTAAAGATTTCTTTGCCAAATTGAGTCTTATTTGGTCAAAATTATAGGCAGAATCCATGTTTTGGCTTGACACACTCCTTTCCTTCATTGTATTTGAAGAGCGGTATTAAAAGCTGGCAATTTCGGAAAAGAGATAAGGGTCGAGGTTTTAAGGAGATTTTATTCACTCAAAAACTCTTTTGGAAAGGGGGAGATTCATGAAATTGAGAACATGGTTTTTGGTCTTTTTTCTTGTGATAACTTTGGGCGTATTCTTTCTTCCTGGTGGCCATTCCGCGCAAGCAGGGCCAATAGAACTGAGATACGCAAACATTTTTCCTCCTGTACATTTGCATTCCAAAGTCGTTGAGGCCTGGGGAAAAGAGATAGAAAAACGTACAGGCGGCAAGGTAAAGTTTACCTATTTTCATGGTAAAACCTTGCTGCCCCCAGCCAAGATTTATGACGGAACCCTGACAGGGATTGCTGATGTGGGCATGTCTGTTTTCGGGTACAGCCGGGGCGTCTTTCCCGCAATTCAGGCCATTGACCTTCCCCTGGCCTATCCCAGCGGAAAAGTGGCCACGCGTGTGATTAACGATTTTGCGAAGAGGTTTAAGCCCGACGAGCTGACCAAGGGCAAGTTCCTTTATCTCCACGCCCATGGACCCGGCCTACTTCACAGCAAGAAAACTGTGCGTAAATTGGAAGATCTCAAGGGTCTAAAAATCCGCTCCTACGGGTTTAATGCCAAGGTTGCTGAGCTGCTGGGTGGCGTTCCGGTGGCCATGCCCCAGCCGGGTGTTTACGAGGCCCTTCAGAAAGGGGTTGTGGACGCCAGTTTGAGCCCCTACGAGGTGTTAAAGGGATGGAAGCAGGCCGAGGTGGTCAAGTGTACTGTAGAATCTTATAGTGTCGGGTACACGGCCGGTTTTTTTGTCGTAATGAACCTGAAAAAGTGGAGGTCTTTGCCCTATGATGTGCAAGCGGTCATCGAGCAAGTCAGTGAAGAGTGGATCCCCAAACAGGGCGAGGCATGGGACGAATTAGACAGGATGGGTAAAGAATATACACTCAAAAAGGGCAATCAAGTGATCACCCTTTCCAGCAGCGAGGCCGCCCGCTGGGCCAGGGCTGTTGAGCCTGTATTTGAATTGTACATTAAGGGCGCCACTCAAAAGGGACTACCAGGTAGAGATTATGTGAATTTCTTAAAAGCGGCGGTCAAGAAGTAGCGTAAATCACCCATAACCTGACCAGCAGAGGGGTTGCCAGACCTGACCATCGGTGGCAACCCTTTTTTATTGAGGAGAGTCTGAGGCTCACATCCTCATCCCAGCATTATGTTTCGCAATCAATCCCCATTTCAGTGGACTTTTGTCCACAATATCCTGCTGACGCCCTCAAATCCTGGCCAGATTCGCTCTGGGTATTTTGGCTTGACACCCCATGTTTGATTGTTTACAACTAACTGAAAATACGGACGAAAATTTCCAAGACACGTTAAGGAGATAAAAATGCATAAACTCCTCTTGGACGAACCAGGTAAAGAGCTGCTTCTCCTGGGTAATGAGGCCATCGCCCGTGGGGCTCTGGAAGCGGGCGTAGCCTTTGCAACCTGCTATCCCGGCACACCCTCTTCCGAGATCCCGGAGCAGTTTTTCGCTATCAGCAAAGAGACCGATCTGTACTTTGAGTACTCCACCAATGAGAAGGTGGCACTGGAGGTGGGGGCCGGAGCAGCCATATCGGGCCTAAGGACCATGGTCACCATGAAGCACGTGGGTTTGAACGTGGCTGCGGATCCCTTGATGACCCTGGCCTATGAGGGCGTAAAAGGGGGCATGGTCATTGTGAGCGCAGATGATCCATCTCTGTTTTCCAGTCAGAATGAACAGGACAATCGTTACTACGCCCGGCTGGCTTCTCTTCCCATGCTGGAGCCGACAAACACCCAGGAAATGAAGGACATTACCCTTGCGGCCTTTGACCTGTCAGAAGAACTGCAACTTCCCGTGATCTTGAGGACCACAACCAGGCTGAACCACATTAGAGGGGTGGTGAAGCTGGGAACCCTAAGGCCCATTGAAAATCAGGCGACCTTTGAAAAGAATCCCTTCCATTGGGTGGCCGTGCCCGCCGTCTCAAGAAAGCTCCATCAACTCCTTTTGGAAAGATATGACCGAGCCACGGATCTATCGGAGAAATCCCCTTATAATCAAATCCTTGGTAAGGGGAAATGGGGTATTGTGGCCAACGGCGTGAGCATGAACTATGTGAGAGACGCGGTGGCCGATCTGAATGTGGCCGACAAGATAAGCTTCCTTAAGCTTGGATTTTCTTGGCCCCTGCCCAGGAAGCTTTGTGCAAAGTTCCTCAGGCAGGTGGAGAAGGTGTTGGTGGTTGAGGAACTGGAACCCGTCGTGGAGAATGACTTGAAGGCGATTGCCCAAGAGGAGGAGCTCAGCCTTTCCATAGAGGGGAAGGGTGTAGGCAGGCTTTCTCGCCTTCTTGAATATGATCCCGGTATGGTCAGGGGGGCTGTTGCCGAATACCTGAGTATAGATTACCAGGCACCAACTATGGTGGACCTCTCTGATCTCCCGGAGCTTCCAGCCAGGCCCCCCACGCTTTGTGCAGGGTGTCCCCACAGGGCCACTTCCTATGCCGTAAAGGAGGTATATGGCGCGGAGACCGTCTACCCTTCAGATATCGGTTGCTACACCCTAGGCATGCTACCTCCCCTTTCAATGGCCGATTTTGTGATCTGCATGGGAGCCTCTGTAAGCTCTTCATGCGGCTTTTCCCAGGCCACCAACCAGAAGGTGGTCTCATTCATCGGCGATTCCACCTTTTTCCATTCCGGAATAACAGGACTCATCAACGCCGTGCACAACAACCATAAATTCACTTTGGTGATCATGGACAACGGCACCACGGCCATGACGGGACATCAGCCGCATCCTGGTGTTGACACCGAGCCCCTGGGCGTTGAACGCACACAGATCCTCATTGAAGACGTTGTGAAGGGATGCGGGGTGAAGGACGTCCACGTGGTAAAGCCCTTTAAGGTGAAAAAGACCATAGAAGCGGTCAAGGCCACACTCGCATATGATGGGCTTTCTGTCATCATTTCGAGGGAATTCTGCCCTCTTTTTGCAAAGGCTATCGGCGAAAAGAAGCCATCCAGGCCATTTCATGTGAATCTTGAGAAATGCAAGAGCCATCATGTCTGTATCGACAAACTGGGTTGTCCCGCCATGTTTCTGGAAGAGGGCCAGGTCATGATTAATGAACACCTCTGCACGGGTTGCGCCGTCTGTGCGCAGCTTTGTCCTGAAAATGCCATTTTGAGGATGAAGTAACAACTCGAATTTTTCCCTAATGTCTTCGCCGCATTAGCTAATGTAGTATTCAAATAATTAGTTTTTAATAGGCTGTTGCCCAAATCGCATTATCAATTCCTACTATATTTCAATTCATGAACTGCTCATTACATATCAAGATGGGTACAGATGCCTTTTCTTGAATGCCTGGCGGGAGGCTTTCGTCCTTTTCGCGACTTATTAGTGGGGGAAACCGCAGCCCCGAGCTTGTCGAGGGGAATGCGGAGGGGGCAAGACTCCCCCGCAGATAAGTCGCTGAAAAGACCAGGCCGGGAGCCTCGGTATGAGAGAAAAGGCATCTGTACCCACTTATGGTGAACATGTGAGGATTTGGGCAGCAGCCCGGTAAGACGTGATTCTGAATAACTTATTCCGATTCGGCCAGAACCTTCTGCTTCAGTTCCCGTTTCAGGATCTTACCAGCACCGCTCTTGGGTAGCTCATCCACAGGGATAAATTCCTTGGGAACCTTAAAAGGGGAGAGTTTTGTTTTGAGGTAGGACTTCAATGGGGTGGGATCCACCTGCTGGCCTTCCTTCGGAATAATAAAGGCCGTTACCCTCTCTCCATATTCCTTATCTGGTAGACCGATGACGGCACACTCCTCCACCTCAGGCCTGGTGTAGAGAATCTCCTCCACCTCCCGTGGATAGACATTTTCACCGCCCGTAATGATCATGTCTTTTAGACGGTCAACGATATAGAGATAGCCATCTTCATCAATCGTGCCTATATCACCGCTACGGAACCAGTCATCCCAGAACACGGATCGCGTTTCATCAGGCTGATTCAGATATCCCTTCATGATGTTGCGGCCGCAGATGCAAATCTCTCCCTCCGCCTTTGCCCCCAGCACATTGCCTTTTAGATCCCTGATCTGGACCTCAACATTATTGGCCGGCGTACCCACTGAGCCAATCACGTGACGATAATAGTGGTTGTATGTAACCATGGAGGCGCTCTCCGTCATGCCATAGGCCTCATAGATGTTCAAATCCATGCGGCGTTTCCATTCTCGAACCAGTTCCGCCGCCATACTTGCTGCGGCTGAGAAGGTGTATCTCAGGGATCCTAATTTCTCTTTCAAGTCTTTCAGGGTGAGGAGCCGGATATAAACAGTCGGCACCGCAAAGAACTTGGTCACCTTATGCCGTTCAATGGTTTCGATAGCCTTCTCCAGGTCAAAGGATGATTGAAGGGCGAGAGATCCTCCGCTATATACAGTGGCATTCATAATGTGAACCTGTCCAAAGACATGATTTAGGGGAAGAAAACATAGGGCTCGATCTTTATGGGTTGAACGCTCGTAATGTGAGACGTTTTGGATGGATGTGTTCAGGTTTTCGTGGGTCAGCATGACACCCTTTGGGATGCCCGTTGTGCCTCCCGTGTAAAGGATGGCCGCCGTATTGTGACGATCCAGGTCAATCGCCCTGAAAGTATCAGTGCCCATCTCCACCAAGTCCTCATAGGGGACGTCGCCTTCCTTGCTTACAACCTTCTTCAAATAGGGATAATCTTTGCGATCTCCCAATTCAGCACCCTGTTCCTCTCCTAGAAAGAGGAGGTGCGGTTGGGCATTATCCATGATCCGACCCAGTTCATCCCTCTTCAGTAGGCTCGAGAGGGTAACAGCCACCGCGCCCGCTTTGAGGGCGCCGAAATAGAAGGCAAGCCATTCATAGGAGTTTGGTGCATATAGGGCAACATGATTGCCAGGCTGTACTCCCATGCTCATCATTGCTGTGGCTATTTGATTCGAGACCGCGTTGAGTTCAAGAAAGCTGATCTCTCGGTCTTTTTCGATGACGGCCGTCCGCTTTGGAAAATAGAATGCCGCATTTTCAAGGTTTTTGGCGACGTTCATTGCTAAACCCTTTCACCATTACATCTAAGATTTTCCATGTTTTTCTCGTAACTTGGGCTTCTCTATCTTTCCTGTGGGGCTCCGCGGAACGCTACCAAAGATAATACGCCGGGGCCGCTTATAACGGGGAAGGTGCTCATCGCAAAAGGCCTTAACCTCCGATTCCGTCAACGCTTCACCGGATACGGGCTGAATGATGGCGGCCACGATTTCGCCCAGCCTCCTATCAGGTGTTCCGATCACTGCAACATCATGGATCTTTGGATGGCGCTGAATCACTTCTTCCACTTCCAAGGGATAGATGTTCTCGCCCCCACAGATCACCAGGTCCTTCTTTCTGTCCACAAGGTACACGAATCCTTCTTCATCCATTTTGACCAAATCGCCCGTATACAGCCAACCGTTCTGAATGGTCTGGGCCGTCAATTCTGGATTCTTATAGTATTCCAGCATCAATCCACCGCCCTTAACGATCAACTCCCCCACCTCACCCTGCCGGACGTCTTTGCCCTGATCATCAACAATACGGGCGTCCCATAGCATGCCCGGCTTTCCGATGGCCCCCACCTTTCTTTCGTTTTCGATACCGAGATTCGTTACGCCCGGACCAGCACTTTCACTCAATCCATATGTCGTATCATACTGCATATCTGGGAAGTAGGCCTTTATGCGTTTAACGACACTCGGCGGAATGGCCTGGGCCCCCATGTGTGTGAGACGCCAAGCACTCAGATCATAGTCCTCCTTACGCAGTTCCTCTTTGTCCAATGCGTCAAGAATATCCAAGGCCCACGGTACGAGGAGAAACAGGATTGATATACGCTCTTTGGACATGGTTTCCAGGACATATTTGGGACTGATCTGCTCCGTGAGCAGTACAGTACGCCCACCCTTGATGAGGACCCCGAGGAGGTGCCCGATGGCCAGGTGATACATGGGGGGCATCATCAAAAAGCCGTCCCGTTGCTCAATGTAGTGGTTAGCGGCTTCCAGGATGGCAGTGCACATAAGGTTGGCGTGGGAGATTAAGACCGCTTTGGGCGTACCGGTCGTTCCAGAGGTGAAAAAGAGCGAACAGGGATCCTCATCTCTCAGCGGAACGTGCGGAGATTTGGAGGAGCCCCTCTCAATGAGTTCCTCGATGGGGTCAACGTTTTGAAACACATCCTCACCCATTGAGATGTAGTTTCGTACCGTCACTAAAGAATCACGGATCTGGATCGTTCGATCCACATATTCAGCGTCGAGTATGAAGGCGCTTGGTTCGGCAACCCCGGCACAATTTTGAACATCGTCATTCGTAAATCTGAAATTTAGAGGAACGACCCATGCCCCCGTTTTCATCACGGCAAAATAGGCCACAAGCCAGTGGATTGAATTTCTTCCCAACAAAAAGACCTTGTCCCTCTTTTTGATGCCTTTATTCATGAGCGCATCGGCCAGTCTGTTCGTCCTCTCATTAAACCGGGCCCAATCAATATCGCGCCGGGTCTTTGTTAATGGTCTTACCTCAACAAAGGCCATATCCCGTGGATACAGACGCGCATTCTTCTCTAAGAAATCGACAAGATTCATGATAGTCCCTCCCTATTGGTTTTTGTTCAGACCAGAAGGAGCGGAATAAGCCGCCGGAAAATTCGAGGCTGCGCCCCAGATGGAGTTTGAGGGTGTTGAAGTCATGAAGGATTGGGGTGAAGCTTTCACATGATTCGAAAGGCGGTTGCATCATCTTCGCCCTTGAAAATACTGGAAAAAGATGCCATATATAAGATCTTTAAGCCCAACACTCCAATATTCCATTACTCCAAGTATGAGCGAGGCGAACTGTAGTTATGCAATTCTGTGATCTAAACTGCCGGTATGCCAACTGGCCGCAGGATGAAGGGGCCGACGGCTCTGGTAGCTGTCGCACCTTTCAGGCCATCTTCTGCGAGAAAAAAGATCGTCTCGTCCACAAAAATGCCCCCTGCCCGGATAAAGAGATTACTCACCACAGAGACAAAGAGGACACAGAGAGTGTTTGATTTTAGCTTTTCGCCCTTCTGGCGGGAAGCCAAAATCAAACACTTCTAACAGTGCCCTTCAAGTCTCCTCGGTCAGCCATTTTTTGTTTCCCCCCAGCGGAATCGGCTTTACAATTCAACCTTTTCAAGGTACTCGCTGATGGCGCCGTCATATTTGTGTGTGAGTTGGAAGACCTTTTTGGCCAGTCGAAACCTGTTTTGAATGGACGTGACTCCCCCCAGCTCTTCCATCTCCTCCAGAACCACCTCGTAATCCGACGGGTCCACAATGACCGTCACATCCCTGAAGTTTTTGGCCGAGGACCGAAGCATGGCGGGCCCACCGATGTCGATGTTCTCAATGGCATCTTCCAGGGTTACGCCCTCCTTTGCCACCGTCTTCTCAAACTGGTAGAGGTTCACCACCAGAAGGTCAATGTTTTCTATCTCGTGCTCTTTCATCATACGCACATGCTCTGGGTTCTCCCTGAGCCCGAGCAATCCGCCGTGCACCTTTGGATGAAGGGTCTTTACCCGGCCATCCAGCATCTCGGGAAAACCAGTGTACTCAGAGATGTCTGTAACAGAAAGACCCCCCTCCCGAAGGACTCTTGCTGTACCGCCTGTGGACAGTATCTGAACCCCAAATTTGGAGAGTGATTTGGCGAACTCCACCACCCCAGCTTTATCGGTCACACTTATAATCGCCCTTTCTATCTTCTTCATCTGACGCCCTCCCAAGTCAATTTCTATTGGTTTATCCTTGAGAACAATCTATAATCCAAGCATCATTGTTTATCAAGACAAGAGTTGAAAGTCCGCCGTGGTCACTAGAGATAATTACGAGCTCGTATATGAGGAACTTTTGGGGGCACTGGCAGGCGTTGATTTGTCCAATTTGTCTGCTGACCTAGGTGCCGTGTATCAGGGGGATCACCTGGAGATACAATTCCTTGGCCAGTCGTACCGGATAAGTAATCAAGGGATATGGAAGGTTGATGCAAAAGAACCAAACGTCTCAGTCAGGATCGTCTTGTGTCATTACCTGCTTCAAGCAGGCCAGGGGAAGCTCACAGGGGAATGGCTCTCATATAGAGATTTCAAAGATTCTGCCTTTTTCATGTCCAATTTTCAGGTCAATGTGGAAGAACGCATCGCCCAATTTTTTGCCGGTCGAGCCAGCGACTTAGAGGAAGCGGCCAAGGAACTGGATGGAGAACCTTATGAGGGCTTCCAGACGGGCGATGTCTGTTATTACTTTCAGGCCCTACCGAAGGTTCCTTTGCTGCTTGTCTTTTATGACAAGGATGCGGACTTTCCGGCAAGTTGCAAGGTCCTTTTTGACAAATCTGCCCCTACGTGGCTGGACATGGAATGCCTGGCTGTGCTGGGTTGGATCCTGGCCGGCCTCCTTATTAGAAATTTGCCGCAGACCCACCCCAGTTGAATAGTTACCCGGTGGGGAATTCAACGGGGCAGGCGCGGACTGGCACTGACAGATAGTTTCGCCAAGAGCGGTGGAACTATTTCTTGTCAAGCTCATCTTGCGGATTTGGAGCTAGGCGTCCCACACTGAATTTAGCGAAAGCGAATGGCAGAGATTTTATTGCTCAAGGTTTTTCTAGCTTCTTAAGTTTGGGGAGAACCTTCTTCTCCACAAGCACTCACCCCCCAACAATTCGTTAATATTCATATAAGCTTTATTTAGCCAACGGCAAATTCCCGGTTTTGCTCGGCCAAGTCGGCCGAGCAAAATGTCTGCGGTTGTCTGCGGCTTCAAATATTAGGTCAAGACACGCTTAGGGCGTGACAAAGGATTGGATGGCGCGGATAACCTTTTCCATGGCAGCCAGAGACCGTAGCACGTCTCCCCCGATCTCTAAGCTGTGATCCGCCCCTTCTATGATGAGCATCTCGCTATCAGTCTCCCTCTTGATCTCATCAAGGAGGGCCTCATTAAAGTGCGGGTCGGCCGTGCCAATGACAATGAGGGATCGTTTTCCCCATTCCATAATCTGCGTGCAAAGTCTTTCACTCCTTAGGACCGGTGTGAGCCAGATCGCATTGGCCTCCCTTAACTCAGCGTCTGCTGTGAGC
>JASFIT010000021.1:0-21582 GCA_050122535.1 Desulfobacteraceae bacterium
CGCCTTCTTCGCGACGCCATCCCCAAGGCCAGATTGGTCATCGTGGAGGGCGCCGGTCACTGTTTACCTCTGGAGCAGCCCCAACGGGTCAATAAGGAGATCATGGGTTTTCTGAAAGAGGTGGGATATTGAGAGATAGTCAAAGGGGCGAATCAAAAATCGTATGGCAAGACATCCCGCTTAGTAGGACGACCTCTTACACATAAAATCCCCCTCTATCCCCCTTTAGAAAAGGGGGAAGATTTGCTTTCTTTTTTGAAGTGAAATCTTGAAGTACCCCCCTTTAATAAAGGGGGGCTGGGGGGATTCATTCCTCACCGTCAAAGCTTATCCGCCAGTCTGCCCATCTCAAGGGGCTTACGGGTGACCAGGGCAGAGGCATGGGCGAGGAAAGGCGTTCCGCCCCATTTTTCCTTAAAGCGGCGTACGCCTGGATGTATACCCAGCCCAAGGTTCAAGGCCTTCTTTCCCTCGCTTTGGGCCAAATGTACCATCTCGTGGAAAAGCAGATCTGAGGCGCCGGGGACATTTTCCTTCACCGTTCGAATATTAAAAAGATAGAAGGCATAATCGGCCGATCCCATGTCCACGATGTTGAATGCGACGAGGTCATCCCCCTTTCTTGCTTCAAGGAGGCGCGCAGAGCGAGAGCGCTTTACATATCGCGGCATGGCCTTGTAGATCTCCATTTGCTCTTGGCTCAACCCGTGGCCTGAAATGAAGTTCTTAACCAACCTCTTGTGTTCCTTGCCGAACTCCCCCTCTTCAACGCGTAGCTCGCGACCTGCTCTACGCACCATATAAGAGACCTCTGGATCGACAGATTCCAGGGGAAGTTTGAGACGATAGTAGGTGTCTTCCGGCTGGGCCTCATAAGTCTGAGCAGGCAACCAGATCTGTGGGGCGATAATAGCTACGGTGGTGGGACGGAAACGCTCGCAGGCAGCATCGTAAGCCTTTTGCGTATTAGACTTTTTGTTCTTTAAAGGATAGCCAATGAAGATGAGATGGTTTCTCCGCTTGAAGCAGAGATAGTCATCCAGGAGGTGCGCTTCTGCTCCGGAGACCGCTTCCACATAGTCCGTCAGGTGCTCCGGCAGATAGGCGTGGTCATAAATGAGGCGGCGTTCTTCCTTGTCCAGCATTCCGTTGTCAGGTGGTCGTTTTAAAGATCTTCCGGGCCGCCGCCATTCTAACTCTATCCGTGGTCTCTTCCATCCTTTTGACCAGCTCGGGGTCGGCCCGACGCCCCAAGGTCTGCATGGCAGCCAGATTGACCTCTTTTTCAGAGGCTTTCAGTTGGGTGAGGAAATTCGTGAAGGGTTCAGGGGCCTGATAGGCATTTATCACCAAGGACGCATAACTCCCACCTTCCGCATTGAGAAGCCGGCAGTAGTGGTCAATGAGCAGATGGATCTCTTTCAATTGTTTCTGGCGAATCTCCTCGGAGTAAATACCATCCTTGACCGTGTTTACCAGGCCGCTCGTCTTCTCCTCAATGGGAAACAGGACCTCTTCCCTGTTCCGGCCATTCTTCGCCATGTCAAGGGCCGCCTTGAGGGCCAACTCTTTAGTGAATAGGAGATTTTGAATAATGACTTCTTTTTCGCTCTTAGTCTTGGCGAAGCTAAAGATTAGAAGCACAGGAATCAAGAATTCCCACACGGATATGGGCCTCGGCTTTATCACAGTCCTGGCAACAGAAACGGCCCAGGACCTCTCCTGGGCGAGGATCGCCCGGTGCTTTGCTTCCAAAACCTTTTTCAAGGCCCTTTCCATCTTCGTGCTATCTCCATACTCTAGAATATTTCGTCAATGCTTTTTTTTCTCATCCTTTCCAGCTGTTCCTCTTCAGCCAGCAGCTTTTCTCGTAACTTCTCCGTCTCACCTAGCCTTTCGATGATGGCTCTGTCCACTTCTTGTTCAAACGCCTTGAGTTGAGATAAAAATACCTGGTAATCGCGCTGGCTCATGTAAGCGTTTCTGACCAGATCGTAATAGGTATCTCCTTCTGTCTGGAGGAGCCTTGTATAGTGATCCATGAGTTGTGTGACCACCTTCATCTGTGCCGTTTGTAAAGATGGAGAGTAGAGATTCAGGGTCTCCAACCATACCCTGGTCTCTTCCTCTGTCCATGAAAGTCTCTCTTTTTGGCCTTCTCCCTCAATGATGTCACGCGCCGCATCCATGGCCAGTTTCCTGGGAAACATGAAATGCTGGGTATAACGGCGCATCGTACTGCTTCGTCTCAAGAAATCGAAGATAAACATGAAGGGTATGAGGTAGTGCCAAACGCTCTGGGGCGTCGTCACAATAACACCAAGGGCGACCTGTCTGGCAAGGGCCTCCTCCGCAGCTAGGATCAGGTCATATCTTCCGGTCATGAATGCTCCTCATGGCGGATCATAAACGCAAACGTGGAAGGATGTCAACGAAGCCTTGGGGATGATAAAGATGAGAAAAAAGGAGGGCGTTCCCTTGAAGAACGCCCTCCCTTCTTTCTGTAGCGATTAGTCTGGCAGGATGACGGGTGTGAAGAATGCTCCAGACCAGAGGATCCATGTGATGAAGAGGGTCCAGATGGCATTCGCAGTCTGGGATAACCAGTAGGCGATTGCCGGCCTGCCACCACCTACCGTCACCAATTCCTTGAAATTGGTTTCCAGTCCGATGGCGACAAAACAGAGGGTAAAGAACCAGCTCCGGTAGCTCTTGCAGGCCTTGGCGACGGCCTTTGCGGCTTTACCGCTATAAGCGGGCTCCACAAAGAAGGAAACCACGAACGAGGCCGCCATGAAACCGATGACAAACTTGGGAAAGCGGTACCAGACTTCCACGATTCCGGGTCTTTCCGCCCCTTCCTTTCGCTCCAGGACCAGGGTTGCCCAAAGGGCCATCAAGAAGGCCACGATGCCGATAAGCACATTCTGGGCCATCTTGACCATGGCCGCCGCATCCACGGCAGCCTTGCTCGGTTCTCCTTGGGCATTGCGTAAGACTTCGCCAGCGGCAATCACGGCCCCCGTATTGTCAATCACGCCTCCAACCCAGGCGCCTCCCCACTGGGTGGGAAGGTTGAGCCATACGGCAATGGGTGGCATAACTAGGATCAACACAACCGCACAGACGAGCACCCAGGCGATCATGTAACTCACTTCCTTGGGATCGCCCTGTATGGCCCCGCCGGCTGCAATGGTGGCTGAAACGCCACAAATGGAATTGGCCGTGGCGATGATACTGCTGAAACGTTCCGAAACGCCAAATTTCCTACAAATAAAGTAGGTCATGAACCAGACCGTCCCTGCCACGACGAGGGCCTGTATGACGCCTATGGCACCCGCTTTGAGGACCACAGAGAACATGATCGTGGCCCCCATGCAGACCAGGCCGATTTTTATATAATACTCCGTCAGCCCGGCCTCCTTGAGCCACTTGGGGACCTTAAAGATGTTGCTGATAATCAGACCAAAGACGAGTGCAAAGAGGACGTAGGATATGCCCCATTTCTTGATAAAGGCCTGCTTGGAAAGAACCATGGCGATGAAACTCAGGGCAAAGATCACGATGAAACCGGGGATGAAGGTCCCTATCTTTCTCTTCATGAAGGCGGCACCAATCCCGCTCAGGACACCCATGAAGACACAGAGCCAAATGGTGGTCCAGATCGTGGCAGCCCCCTTGGGAAAGGCTTTTCCAAGCCCGCTGGTCCAGGTCCCGATCTTGGGGACAGCGGGTAGTATACCAACTGCCCACTTGCCCTCCTTGACTTCGTGCACGCCTATGATGGCCAAAACCAGGATAAACCAGCCCAGCCAACAGGCCCACCAGTCTTCATTTTTCCACAAATTAGACCAATCAATCTTACCGTTGCTCAAGAGACACACCTCCCTTCAATTAAGATGGAGATTATTGGAAAAAGCTTTATGGGCGAGAGGGAACCCCCTTTTGAACAAGCACTCAATGACGTTCTCAGAAGCGCTTCTTTTTCCCTCTTGACAAAAAGAACAGGGATTCACCTCCTTTCACTGTGGAAGTTTTTCCTATCAAGGCAGGATAAATTGCCTTCTACTACACAATTTATTACAAAAAATCAAGAAAAATTATAGCAAAATAGTAACATTTACCTAAAACAGACCAAATCGTCTAAAATCTATTGTGATGTTAAGATCTTAACCCTTTTCAGCGTTTCGATGACATCCCGCATGCAATCCTCCGCCTGTCTGGGGCGGCTATGGGGAGGCGAGGCGGTGCTCTGCCAAAAAAGAGTATGGATTATCTCCTTGACACCTGCGCATCACTTACCTATTATCCCTGCGCAAAAAAGCATTCGGCGAACTCGTCTTTGAGACCACTTAGACGCACCTTTTCTTGCACACCGTCTCATCGCCAAAATCGAATTTCGAACTTCTCCTATTTTCAGACAGCCCTCGGCATCTTATGAACGGCGTTTGATCTGGAGTCGGGAGATGAATTCCACCTCTGCCTGGAGAGCAAGATTATGCCGTTACCAGTCCTATCGTTAATTTGTCTTGTCGGATTCGTGTTGCTTTACTTTGGAGCAGAATGGCTCGTAAAGGGATCTTCGAGTCTAGCGCGAAGTCTTGGTGTCACGCCCATTGTGATCGGTTTGACCGTGGTTGCATTTGGCACGTCCGCCCCTGAATTGGTAGTGAGTCTTATTTCCTCTATCAAGGGGAAGAGTATGATCGCCGTGGGAAACGTGGTGGGCAGCAATATCTGTAACATCGCCCTGGTTCTCGGCCTGGCCGCCCTGTTTCAACCCATTACGGCAGATAAGTCCGTTGTCAGACGGGACATCCCCATCATGCTCGCCATATCTGTCTATTTGCTCCTCCTTTCATTCAACTCAAAGCTGGGGAGGATAGAGGGGGCCACATTGTTCGCAGGGATCATTCTCTACACCTTTTTCAATTATTATATGGCCATAAGGGAATCGAAAATGGCAGCGGGTGAGAAGACGATGGTCATAGCCCCCGAGGCGGAAGAGATCGAATATGTGACCTCAAGGCGGAAACAGATTGTCTTAATTGTAGTGGGAATAATAGGTGTTGTGGGTGGGGCCCAAATCGTGGTGGAGTCTGCTGTAAAGATCATGGAGATCCTGGGCGTGAGTCAGAAGTTTATCGGCCTGACCATCGTGGCTTTTGGCACCTCCCTCCCTGAACTGGCCACTTCCGTGGTTGCAGCGATCAGGAAAGAGATGGACATAAGCATTGGCAACCTGGTGGGGAGCAATGTCTTCAACATCATGAGTGTGCTGGGAGCGGCTTCCCTGGTAAGACCCATCCCCATACCGGGGGGCTTTATTGAGAGTGGCTTGGTGATCGATTACTTGGTCATGATGTTTACCAGCTTTCTGCCCTGGCTGATGATGAGAAAGACGTATACGGTTACACGGCAGGGTGGCTTCATTCTTCTATCCTGCTACGTGGGATATATTATATATCTTATTTCGAAGGCATAAGGGGGTCCCGACCTACAGAACTTCATCCTCCTTTCCGGCTAGCCGCCTGTAGGTCTCGTATCTCTCCTTCATGTCCTCTTCTGCCTTCTGGAAGAGCGCTTCCGCACTCTCAGGAAAGGTCCTGGTCAGGCTGGCATAGCGCACCTCACCCATTAGAAATTCCCGGAAATCCTCCTTCGGTTCTTTTGAATCAAGAATAAAGGGATTCTCTCCTTCCTCCTTGCGCCTGGGATCAAACCGGTACAGCGACCAATAGCCCGACTCCACCGCCCGCTTTTCCTCGTGCTGGCTTCTTCCCATGTTCATTCCGTGATTGATACATGGGGCATAGGCAATGATCAGGGAAGGGCCTTGGTAGCTTTCCGCCTCCACAATGGCCTTCATGAATTGATTCTTGTTGGCCCCCATGGCCACAGAGGCAACATATACGTAACCATAGGTCATGGCCATTCTTCCCATGTCTTTCTTGCGGGTTGGTTTCCCCGCCGTGGCAAATTTGGCCACAGCCCCCATGGGTGTCGACTTGGAGGACTGACCGCCCGTATTGGAATAGACCTCTGTATCCAGCACCAGAATATTCACATCACGGCCCATGGCCATCACATGATCCAAGCCCCCATAGCCAATGTCGTAGGCCCAGCCATCACCCCCGATGATCCAGATGGACTTTTTCACCAGGTAGTCACTCCGATCCAAGATTTCATATAGCACGAGGTTGGCTGAGCCCTCTTTGCTGATGAGCTCCTCCTCAAGGAGTTCCTCCACCCTGTCTCCATACACCTTGGACTTCTCCCCATCGTAGAGGTTTTCCAGCCACATCTCACAGGCCTCTTTCAGTTCCTTTGAGATATCGGTTTCCAGGGCCTCGCGAATGAGGTCCGCCAGCTTTTCTCGTCTCTGAGCCACGGCCAACTCCATGCCAAAACCATACTCTGCATTGTCCTCAAAAAGGGAATTGGCCCAGGCAGGGCCCTGCCCCTCCTCGTTAACCGTATAAGGACAGCTGGGTGCTGAACCGCCATAGATGGAAGAGCAACCCGTGGCATTGGCAATCATCATACGATTTCCAAAGAGCTGGGTGATGACCTTGATGTAGGGGGTCTCCCCACAACCAGCGCACGCCCCGGAGAACTCGAAGAGGGGCAACCGAAACTGGCTGCCTTTCACCGAGGTGACTGACATCGGCTCGTCCATAATGGGAAGCTCTGTGGAAAACTTGTGATTGGGGATCTGCGTATCTGTCTGGGTGGCGAGCGGCTTCATGACCAGGGCCTTTTTCTTGGCAGGGCAAACATCAGCACAGTTTCCGCACCCCGTGCAGTCAAGGGGGCTAATTTGAATTCTGAATTTCAGCCCCTTCAACTCCTTTCCTTTCGCCTCCATGGTTACGAAATCCTTAGGGGCATTTTGGAGATCATCATCTGTCGCTAAGACAGGGCGAATAACGGCATGGGGGCAGACAAAGGAGCACTGATTACACTGTATGCAGTTCTCAGGTATCCATTCGGGGACATGGATGGCAATACCCCTCTTCTCATACTTGGTCGTCCCTGTGGGAAAGATTCCATCCGGGCTGAAGGCACTGACCGGAAGCTTATCTCCCTGTTGGGCGAGCATGGGCCGCATCACCTTTTTCACGAATTCAGGCTCATCTTCTTCCAGATAGGCCTCTTGGCCAGCCGTGGTCCAGGTCTTGGGGACCTTGATTTTTTTCAAGGCCTCTACGGACCTGTCCACCGCATCCACATTCATCTTTACGATTCTGTCACCCTTTCTTCCATAGGTCTTTTTGATAGCGTCCTTTACATACTTGAAGACCTCTTCCGGGGGTATTACATTGGCGATCTGGAAGAAGGCGGCCTGCATGATCATGTTTATTCTTCCTCCTAGCCCCAACTCAGAGGCTATTTTGACCGCATCAATGTTGTAGAAATCCAGCTTTTTCTGGGCAATGGTTCTCTTCAAATGGTCGGGGAGGTGAGCCTCCATCTCTTTCAAACTCCAGGGGGAGTTGAGTAGAAAGGCGCCTCCTTCCTTGACCCCCTCCAGGAGGTCGTACTCATCCACAAACGCGGGATTATGGCAGGCAACGAAGTCAGAGTGCGTCACCAGATAGGGGGACTGTATTTTGTGGGGTGAAAACCGGAGATGGGACATGGTGATGCCCCCCGACTTCTTGGCATCATAGGCAAAATAGGCCTGGGCGAACATATCCGTATTTTCGCCAATGATTTTTATGGCATTCTTATTGGCCCCGACAGTCCCATCGGCACCCAGACCCCAAAACTTGCACCGAACAGTGCCCTCAGGCGATGGATCGATTTCCTCGCCCAACGCCAGGGAACTGTGGGATACATCATCAACGATGCCTACGGTAAAGTGGTTCTTGGGGACCGAGGAGCGGAGGTTGTCAAAGACCGCCTTGACCATGGTGGGGGTAAAATCCTTACTGCCTAGCCCATACCTTCCCCCCACAATTATGGGGTTCTCGCCCTTTTCGTGGAAGAGGGTGCACACGTCCAGATAGAGGGGCTCCCCCAAAGAACCCGGTTCCTTCATCCTGTCAAGAACGGCAATTCTTTTGGCGGTAGCAGGAAGGGCCCTCAGGAAGTGCTCCCTTGAAAAGGGGTGATAGAGGCGCACTTTAATCAGACCGACCCTCTCACCCTGGCCGTTTAAGTAGTTTACCGTCTCCTCCAGAACGTCACAGCTGGATGCCATGGAGATGATAATCCTATCTGCCTCCGGGTCTCCCACGTAATCGAAGAGATTGTAGGGACGTCCCACCATGGCTCCCACCTTTTGCATCTCCTCCTGGACGATATGCGGGACCCTTTCGTAAAACGGGCTTGCCGCCTCCCGGTTCTGGAAGAATATGTCAGGATTTTGGGCCGTCCCCCTCAATTGTGGGTATTCCGGATTCATGCATCGGCTTCTGAAATCATCAATGGCGTCCCAGTCCACCAACTTGGCCATTTCTTCATAGTCAATGAGCTCGATCTTTTGGATCTCCATGGAGGTCCTGAATCCGTCAAAGAAATGCACAAAGGGAAGGCTTGCACGGATGCTCGCAAGATGGGCCACAAGGGCCAAGTCCATGACTTCCTGAATGGATGCAGAAGCGAGCAGGGAAAAGCCAGTCTGTCTGACCGCATTGATATCTGAGTGATCTCCAAAGATAGAGAGGGCATGTGCAGCAACGGCCCGGGCTGATACATGAAAGACGGCGGGCATAATTTCGCCCGATATCTTATACATGTTTGGTATCATGAGCAGCAGGCCTTGCGATGCAGTAAACGTTGTGGATAGTGCACCCGCTGAAAGTGAGCCATGAACGGCCCCTGCCGCTCCCGCTTCAGACTGCATTTCCACAACTCTCAATACCTGGCCAAAGATATTTTTCCGGCCATGGGCTGCCCATTCATCACAGTACTCCCCCATGCTACTGGAAGGTGTAATGGGATAGATTGCGGCCACTTCACTCATGGCATAGGCCACGTGGGCAGCTGCTTCATTCCCTTCAATGGTCTTTGTGGTTCTGCTCATATTTTTCTCCCTTATTGGTGGAATTTCTTTACGGCGCTTGATTGTAAGAGACAAAACATTGTAAAACTCTAGGCGTTTGAAAAGCCCCTGGGCTAAACGGCATTCTCTGGAGGGGCCAAAAAATTTGTGCGCTGCCCTCAAGTATGGCGCACAAAGCGAGGTGGCTCTGATGGCCATGTTCAGTCAATAAAATCCCTTGCAGGATTTTATAAAGGGCCTCCCGAATGCTCTCGGGAGGCTTACAAGCCCCCGGTCCTTGGGGGCGTTATCTAAGATTTTCCGAGAGAAAAATTTAGTGGAGTTCTTGCACGGCTGTTTCAAAAGGCTAAAATGTTACAAAATCTTTAACTTAGTCTATACGATTTTAAAAAGTCAACCGTATAAGATTGCGAAGCGATTTTATGCCTTGAGGTTATATTGATGAAAAGAGAATATCCGGAGCGCCCTATCATTGCGGTGGGAGGAATCATTTTTCACGAGGACACGGTTTTACTGGTAAGAAGGAATAGGGAACCAGCAATGGGGCAGTGGAGCTTACCCGGAGGGGCCGTGGAACTGGGTGAGAGGTTGGAAGAGGCCTTAAAGCGTGAGATTCATGAGGAGGTATCCATAAATATTGGGATTGGAGGGCTGGTCAGGCTTCTGGATCGAGTTGTCCATGATAAAAAGAGAAGGGTTCGGTTCCATTATGTCATCGCCGATTACTGGGGGTGGAAGGTCTCGGGTCAACCCCATGCCGCCTCTGATATCAGTGATGCTCGATTTGTAACCCTAAAAGAAGCCCGAAAACTGGGAATTCACCAGGAGGTGGAAGCGACGATTTTGATGGCAATGAAGATGAGAGATGAAAAGATGGAAGCAGACGGAAACTGAAATAAATTATATTAGGGTTTACTGGTGTCGCGTCCCGCAAGTTTTTTGCATAATTAAGACGCAGAACAGAGGTCATTGCGAGCGTAGCGAAGCAATCTCGGATTATTTAAGCTCGTGTTTTTATTGGCCTCCAAGAGATTGCTTCGTCGCCCTCGGCTCCTCGCAATGACTTGAAGGATGCCTGTACTCTCAACTTATTCTTGGGACATCACAATCGCTTCGATAAAGGCTACTTGACTGCGTCCAAAAGCCTTCTCCAGTTTCGTCCAGACCAATATATAATGAACGCCTTTCCCTTAATGGATTCAAAGGGAACGAATCCCCAGTACCTGCTATCCTGACTGTTTTCTCGGTTATCGCCCATAACAAAATACTCGCCATCGGGCACGGTAACAGAGCAGTATTTACATTTTCCTGCGGGGTTGCCCCAGGATTCACCAGGGTTTTCATAATGCCCGTACTGGTCATTTAAGCGTTTTTGATTAATGTAAACGTCTCTTCCAATAACCTCTATCTTTTCCCCCGGCAATCCAATAACACGCTTGATAAAATCTTTGCTCCTATCCTTAGGATAGATAAAAACGATGATATCACCCCGCTTTGGTTCCTTAATGGGGATGATCGTCTTGCGAAGAAAAGGGATTTTTACGCCGTAAATGAATTTGTTCACCAGAATGTGGTCCCCTTCGATGAGAGTCGGTCTCATGGATCCGGAGGGTATCTTAAATGCCTGCACAACAAAGGTTCGGATAAACAGGGCAAGCAACACAGCAATTGCTGCAGCCTCAGCATATTCCCTCAGAGTGCTCTTTTTTTTGATACTTACTGTCTCCTTTTGATTCTCCAAAGCGCCTCCTGAATGGTCTTCACACTCTCTCTTCTAAATTTTGGATCGCATTTAAAACCTATTCAAGACATTTGTAAAGGGATTTTTGCGATCGATCTGGGAATTCCGTGCGCTATATGCGAAAGAATGGTACAATTTGTGCATTATGAGCCCCAAGCCATATTTCGCTGGGATCAGATCTCCAGGGCAGACGTCCCCATTACGATTCAGATCTCCATCAACTAGTTGAAATTACTACATAAAGAATGTGGAGGAAAACGAAATACAATATATAGTGCCAATTTTCGTTATTGTGCACTATATATACACAAATTATATAAATTTTAATTAATTTATAAGAAAATACTTGACAAATAATGCCACATATATATGATAAACGATCACAAGGTGCATATAAATTGTGGTCAACATCTAGCTTGGAGGAGACATTGAGTGCCAATATCGTAAAAGAGATCCGAGAAGAACTCCTGATGAGTAAAGCGGAGTTAGCTAGAAAAGCAGGGGTTTCACCGCTGACCATCGACAGGATTGAAAAGGGTAAGAGTTGTCGGATGGAGACAAAGCGAAAAATCATTCTGGCTCTCGGTTATCACCTCTCTGACAAAGACAAAATCTTCCCTCAGGATTAAGAGAGTATTGAGTATGGCGGTAGCTAAGAAGAATCAACTGATCGGGTTGGATATTGGATCCCATTCCATCAAATTGGTGGAAATAGAGGACAGCAAAAAAGGGAGAGTCCTCAGGAATTTTGGTATCATCGGGTTGCCTCAAAACGCCATCGTAGAAGGATCCATTAAAGAGATGGAGATCGTCTCCTCAGCCATAAAGAATCTTTTCAAACATCTAAGGATAAAAAACAAGAACGTGGCCAGCTCCATTTCTGGATATTCAGTGATCGTGAAGAAAATATCCATTAGCCAAAGAGGCGATGCGGAACTTGAGGCCACCATACCGGATGAGGCAGAGCAATACATCCCCTTCGATATAAGTGATGTGAATCTTGACTATGAGGTCTTGCCTTCCGCTGAAGAAGCGAAGGAAGGAGAAAAAGGCGACAAAGAGGGTGAAAAAGAAGACTTCATGGACATCATGCTAGTGGCCGCAAAAAAGGATATCGTGGAGGATTATGTAAGCCTGCTCCAATTATCAAATCTCAATCCTGTTGTGCTTGACGTGGACGCCTTCGCCCTTCAGAACGCCTTTGAAATAAGCACGGAAGAGACATCTGGGTGTTACGCCATTGTGAATGTGGGGGCAGAGGAATTGGGAATAAATGCCATCAAGGAGGGGGTATCCATATTTACGAGGGATTCATCCTACGGCGGCTCCCAGATTACTGAGGCGATCATGTCGAAATTCGATGTCTCCCATGAGGAAGCTGACCGAATAAAATTGGGTGGCGTGAAGATGGATCAGGAAAGGGCCGCCATGGAGGAGATTTTTACCTCCGTGGTATCGGGCTGGGTCCAAGAAATAAAACGGGCCCTTGATTTTCTTGGGACGACCTATCCAGATGAAAGTATTGAGAAGATTTTCGTGACGGGAGGTTCTTGCAGGATCCCCGGATTTCAGAAGTACTTGGAAATGGAAACGGATATCCCGGTGGAGGAGTTAAACCCATTTGCGAGCCTTCAAATAAGCGAGAGGGTTTTTGATCCCAAGTATCTGGGCTACATGGCCCCTCAGGCTGCTGTGGCAGTAGGCCTGGCATTAAGGAGTGTGGGTGACAAATGATAAGAATAAATCTCCTACCATTTAGAGCCGCCAGAAAAAAAGAAAATATCAGAAGGCAGCTCAGTATTTATGCAGGGTGCGTGGTCATCGCTATCCTGTTCCTGGCATGGAATGTCATAAAACTGAACAGTACACTCTCCAAGAAAAAAGAAGAGGAACAGAGGATAAGGGTGGAGCTGGCAGGCTATAAGAAGACCATTGAAAGAATCAACAACCTGGAAAAAAAGATAGCGGAAATAAGAAAGAAGCTGGACGTCATCAAAGATCTTGAAAAAAAGAAGACAGGCCCTGTGCTTCTGCTTGATCAGATTGCCATGGCGGTGCCCAAAGAGAAGCTGTGGCTCACATCCCTTGTGGAAAAAAAGGGCAAACTAACACTGAATGGAACGGCAATGGACAATGAGACGGTGGCCGGCTTCATGACCAACCTGGAAAATTCAGAGCTTATAACAGCCGTAGACCTTAAGAGCACTAGGTTGAGAAGCCTTCCAAAATATAAATTGAGCGTCTCCGATTTCTCCTTAGAGTGCACAACCTACGCCTTCAAGGAAACGAAGAAGGCTAAAAAGACAGGGAGAAGGAGGAGATAAAGGTCCTGAGGTTTGGACAAAGGAAGCGGTAAGGAATGGATACCACGGCTCTTTTTGAACAAATCGAAAAACTAAAAATGGCTTACAGGGTCCTGATTTTTGTGGGGACCATTGTGCTGCTAACGGCCCTTTTTATCTACTTTTTTTATATGCCCAAGACAGAACAGATCGAGAAGGTGGATAAGCAGATAGCCACCCTGAAACAGAGGCTCAACAAGGCGAGAATAAGGGCCAAGCATCTGAAGAAGTTTGAACAGGAATTTGCCCAGGTGGATGCCCAATTTCAAGAGGCCCTTAAACTCCTGCCCAATGAGAAAGAAATACCGACCCTTTTAAGGAACATTACCCAACTGGGAAGTGATTCGGCGCTGGAATTTCGCCTTTTCAGTCCCAAGAAGGAGAAATCCGGGGATTTCTATATGGAAATCCCTGTGGCCTTGGAAGTGAGTGGCTCTTATCATAACGTAGCGGTCTTTTTTGATAAAGTGGGACAGATGGAGCGAATCGTCAATATACTGAATGTGTCCATGAAGCCGGTGAAACCACGTTCCACCCAACTGGTCACCACATGTGACGCGGTAACCTACCGATTCAAGGGTAAAGAGGATGCCAAAGCGACTAGGAAAACGAAAAAAAGGAAGAGATAGACTATTTCTCGCGTTCGTTCTTGTTTTCTTTGCATTCGACATGGCTCTGGCCTCGCAAGATGTGATTTACAAGGAGGCTAGGCCGCCGAAAAAGATCTTTCAGGAAGAGCAAGAGGTAAGCAAGCCAGGGGCTGTGGGTGAGAAGAAGAAGGAGATCACCTATATTTATGATCCCACCGGCAAGACTGACCCCTTCAAGTCCTTCATCGCCATACAGGAGGAGATGGAGGAGAAGAAAAAGAGAAAACCGAGGACTTACCTGGAGACCGTTGATCTTTCTCAGTTGGAACTGTCTGTGATTATCACAAGCGGAAAAGGAAACTGGGCCATGGTAAGGGACTCAAAGGGTCTCGGCCATGTGATCAAGAAAGGGACCTACATCGGGACGAACGGCGGCATCGTCCACGAGATTACGGATAAAGCGGTTATCATCCGGGAAGAGTATAGGGATTTCAGGGGGCGCAAAAAGTTTAAGGATATACCCAAGAATTTACCCTCTCTGCGCTGAGTCCTTGCTGTACAAAACCTGATCCTGCCAGCACGAAAAAATGGGCGTGGGGAGCAAAGGAGCAATGATTAAGATCATCTGGAACACAAAGAATCAATTTTCAGGGAGATCATCCATGGCGAATAAAAGCAGCCTTCATCAAAGGGGAGTGTCTTTTCTGTTAACCTTTTTCACTTCAGGGGCGTTGCTGCTCAGTGCCTGCGCCACGCCTTCTAGCCAGCAAGTCTCCTCCGAGGTGTCCGAGGCGCCCGTCATAGAGTCCTTGCAGGTGCAACCCTCCCCAGAGCAGACTGTGGTAGAGATCCAGAATTCCAGGCCTACCCACTATACGGCCTTTACCCTAATTGATCCACCAAGGGTCATTATCGATATTCGGGGTGAGGCTGGCCCCGATCTCCGACAGACCACGGAGGTAAACGATGGGAATGTGAGAGAGATTCGTATTGAGAAGGGGAAGACCCAGACCATGACTACGAGACTGGTGGTCGCCTTGGCGAGGGCCGTGGACTACGATGCGGTAGAGCAAGAAAATCGTATCCGCGTGACCCTCACACCCAAAGGGACACCTCCCGGTACGGCTCAACTATCGGAAGCACAAGCGGCGACAGGGTCCCAGGAGACGGAAGAAACGGGTGTTATTACCCCGGCGGAACCGAGGATTTTTTTCAAGCCACGCCCCATCGGTCTAAATCAAGTTCTAGGTGTTGACTTCACCATGCTTGACGCAGGCAGATCCCTGTTGGTCGTGACAACCGACAAGAAGGTCCCTTATCATCTGGAAAGATCGGGCCCTAAAACACTGCTCCTAACCCTTGAGGGGAGTACCATCCCACCTTTGCTCATGAGACGGCTCGATTCCCGTTACTTCGAAGGAACCGTGGATCGGGTCAAGGCCTCCCTCACGGACAGTCAAGTTGCACTGGCCATTTCTCTAAGGCAAATGGTTCCCTTTCATGTGAAGCAGACAGAATCCGCCATAAGCATCGATTTCGGGCCGACCGCCATAGAACCACCAGAGAAGCGGCTGATGCCCTTGAAGGTGTCGGAAGCTAAGGTGGTGCAGGTTGTCAGGGCTCCTGCAGAAGGGGCTCCCAAAGAGGCCCCAAGAGTTGCCCCTGTTCAGCCTACTCCAACAAGAGCTAAGGCCTTTGGTCCGCCGCCGGTTGGTGAGACCATCGCACCAGTCACAGGGAGGAAGTACCGCGGCGAGCCCATGTATTTGGACTTCGTGAATGCCGAAGTCACCAACATCCTGCGGTTGGTCAACGAAGTGAGCGACGAAAACATTATATGGGATCCAGCAATTTCGGGGAGGAAGGTGTCCATGGTTCTAAAGAATGTGCCCTGGGACCAGGCCCTGGACCTGATCTTGGTCAATAATGACTTGGACAAAAGACGGTATCCTCCGAACATCATCTGGATAACGACCAAAGAAAAAATGATGAAGATCGAGGCGGAGGAGCGGAAAAAGCAACAAGAGGCGGAGGCGAGGATAGAGGCTGAAAGGAAGAGGAAGCTGGAAGAACTGGAGAAGAAAAAGCAGCTGGAACCCCTTATCACAGAGTTCATTCCCCTCGATTTTGCTAACGCAGACGAGATTAAACAACATATCGTCCTGAGTGACAGGGGCACCATAAGCACAGATGCACGGACGAACACCATTATTATAAAGGATATTTCCGAAAATATTGAAGAGGCGAAAAAGACGGTCAAGCAGTTTGACACACCGGTTAAACAGATTATGATTGAGGCCCGCATTGTGGATGCCTCCACCGACTTCAGCCGTGATCTGGGCGTTAGATGGGGTATTCCCGGGACTGCGCCCGGCGTGAACGCGCAACGGGTGTCCAACACGGGAGTCTCTTTTGGTATACCCACGGACGCAACGACTTACTCAACCGGGATGGATAATTTGGTTGGCGGGACCTTTTCTTCCAATGCGCCGACCGACTGGACACCCAATCTTGGCTTCAGCATCGGTTATCTCACCTCGAGCACGTTGGGCGCCATCACCATAAATGCGGAAATTGCACTGGCAGAGACCGAGGGCAAGGCAAAGATTATCTCCGCCCCGAAGGTCATAGCCAGCAATGGGGAGAGTGCCACAATCGCGAGAGGGAGCACTTTCTACCTGGAGGCGGCGGAAAACGTGGAGCCCAAAGAGGTGACTGCACAGCTTTCTTTGGAGGTCACGCCCACGGTCAGTTACAATGATTTTGTCACCATGGAGGTCACCGTTAAGGACGAACAGGAGCAATTTCGTGGAAAGACGGGAAAGGACCTCTCGACCAAGTTGATGATCAAGAGTGGCGAGACGATTGTCATCGGTGGTATCTATACGGAAACGAGTGCTGAACAGGAGAGCGGGATCCCTTATCTGAGATCGGTTCCGATATTGGGCTGGCTATTCAAGGCAAAGTTAGAGACACGGGAAAGGACTGAATTGCTCATATTCCTGACGCCCACCGTGGTCTCTACCGGGGGCGATGCCAAGGCATCTCTTTAGCAGGCGATGCCATAAATACAGGTGACAGCATCTGCGGTTTGCTCCAAGACCTCCATCCCTGGCCCAGACCTGGTCTTTCGATATTTCATAAACAGAAACGCGGGCACGCCAAGGCTAAGAAGTGATTGCCCTATCGAATCACGTCGCGCCAGGGCAGGCTCGTTTTTTTTGGGCGGAATACGGGAATAACGGATTCAACATCCCTCTTGACAGGGAAGTGAAAATTATTCATATACGGGTAGCATCCTTCAAAAAACATCATTCCACCATTCCACCATTCCATTATTTTTACCCCGTGAAATCCTTTCCAATTTCACCGGGGCCATGTGCGGAGGAGGTGCTTCGTGTACAGAAAGTCTATCATTATATTCTTTATCATCCTGTTTGCTTTCGGCTACATCGGTTGTGCAGGAACCCAGAAAAAAGAGGTCAGCGACAAGAAAAAGGCCGAAGCCCTTCAAAACCTGGGCGCCTCATATGTCCGTGAAGGGAAGTTGCGCGAGGGGCTGAGGAATCTGCACCAGGCGGTCAAATTAGACCCTGATAATGGGGAATTACACAATCAGATAGCCCTTGTCTATATGAATCTGGCAGAATATGACGCCTCCCTCCGGCATTTCAAAAAGGCCCTTGCCCTGAAGCCCCGGTATCCCGAGGTCCAGAACAACCTGGGAAACCTCTACTTGCTCCTGAGAAAATGGGACCTGGCCATCGCTCGCTACCAAAAGGCCGTGGCAGACGTGCTATATAGGACACCGCACTTTGCATATACGAACATGGGGCTAGCCTACTATAACAAGGGCGAGTATGAAAAAGCGATAGAAGTTTACCAGCATTCGCTCGAACTGGAACCTACCTATAGCACCACCTACTTCAATCTGGCATACGCCTATGAGGCCACGCAGAAGTGGGAACAGGCGATTGGAGCCTACCAGAAAGCCATCCAACATCTACCAAATGATCCGGCAGCCTATTATCGTTTAGGGAAGCTTTATCTCAAGTTGGATAGAAAAGAGGAGGCGTCAAAGGCATTTGAGGAGTTCCTGGAAATCGCGCCGAAAGGGCCCTATGAGGAAGAGGTGAAGGAGATACTCAGGACGATTCAGAAGAAGTAAACTTTTGCCCCACTAATATTGCCCACCAAGCCCACCTGACTATTTTACCATGTCTTTTATATCCATAAGGGCATCCGCATGGAAATCTGCTTCTAAGTCTCTATTCTTGTACGCAATGAAGACAACGCCTGCCCCTTTGGACGTTTCATAATCAACGGCCGTATCCCCCACATAGAAGGCCTGGGCCGGGCTGAGTCTAAAAAAATCGAGAATTCTGAGAAGGGCCTCTGGGTGGGGTTTGGGATTTTCCACATCCAGTGATGAGACAACAATGTCAAAAAATTCTTTTAGGCCGTGCGTCTCCAGCACGTCTCCAATGGTGTTGCTCCTGTTGGTGGCAACACCCAGACCAAACCGAGGCTTGAGCCAGCTGAGCAATTCCTTCAACCCGGGTTCCATGACCATGTGGCGAATAAATGGTGCGTAATCCATCTCCCACCTGTACGCTAGGGCCTTTTCCACGTGAGGCGTTCCTTGAAAGATGTGGCGGATGGATTCATCGGCTGTATGCATGTGGACAAAGTCAACTTCGCCCTCTTCCATGGGCGGAAGTTGGAAATGGGTAAGCAGGTGGTTGTAAAAGTTGACATTTGCCTCTCGAGAGTCAAACATCACCCCATCGCAATCAAAAACAACGGCGCCTGTTACTTGATTTATGCTCATGATTATTCGCTACTCTTTTCTCCCAGTCGAGAATCTTTTTCTCATTCCCTCTTGGTCATTGCGAGCGACCAAAGGGAGCGCGGCAATCTCGTGATTTTGAATGCATTATGAGATTGCTTCGCTAACGCTCGCAATGACATGCTTTGCAGTGTCTTGTTAGTGAAGCCGTTCACTATAAAGAAGCTGAACGACCCTGTCAACAATTACCTTGAGTGTTCCTAATTCGCCCATTAGCCCCTTTTGTTCAGAAAACCTTTCAAACTTCCCATTATATGAAAGGGGGGGATGGGGACTGTCCGACAAGTCCCTCTCCCTTACCCCCTCACCTAGCCTCTCCCCCTCCCGGGGGAGAGGAATTCTGGGTCGATAGACAGCATGAATGGGGGATTTTGTAAAGAGGGGCGAGGGGGGAGAAGGGCTCACGACGTATGGCCAGAGAAGAGTCGCCTTGACAGCTCCTCAAGAGAAGCGGCCATTTCGGTTTGGTGGACATGGGTTAAAAGAGGCAGGAGAAGTTCTCTTGAATCTATCGAAAAACTGGCTTCTGAGAGGTTGTTGGAAAATGTCCATATGCAAGGCTTTCGAAATCCCGAGGAATGAGGCGTACAGAGAAGTACGCCGCAGTGACGAGGGATGAGGGTAACGCAGCAGATGGGCGTTTTCCGACAACCTCCTTAGTATTCCGAATACTTTGTCCGGTAAGAGATCTCAGGAGGAAATTCCTCCGGTTCTTCCTCCCGACGAAGGTCTAACCAGGTCCTTATAAGAGAGTAAATAATCCCGCATCCCATACAGGTTAACGCAAGATATAGAAAACCCATAAAGATAAAATAATCGGCATTCCATTGCCATTCAAAAGAGAGTGGCGTCATTTCCTACCTCCTACAAGTGCCTAAAGTGAGCTAAAGTGCCTAAAGTGTCTAAAGTTATCAGAGGATTTAGCTCCTATCAATTCCTACACGGTCGGGTTTAACTCCCTTTCTTTAGGAAAAACGGGCAGATATCTGTATGAGAGCGAGAATACGAGAAACCCGTAACCAATCAGCGCAAAGGCAATGCCCCATTCCTGCCAGGTGGGCAGATAGCTCCAGAACCGGTCAAAGGGCATCACAGGTACGGCAAGGGTGACCAGCGTGAAAACAAAACGATTCAGGACGATGCCCGTGCAATTCAGCAAGCAGCCAAAAATGAGCAACTGCTCGTTCTCCCTATATTTGGGTGTGATAAGAATGATGGCTGGTACCACCCCACAGACAATAATTTCGGCCACCAGCAGCCAGACACCGTATGATCCCCCCTTGTAGAAATCCATGAAACTGAGTCCGGCTCTGGGGGCAATATCAAAGATCCAGACCAGGGTATCGGCAATCTTTAAGACAATATATCCGGCCAGGAGCCAACCAGATATTTTGGCCAGCAATTGATACACGTTTTTGGGGACCAACTTCTTACGGGTGACCGCTTCTGCCAGTTTGGTGCACAGAATGGTGAAAGCGGGCCCTGACGCTATGGCCGAGAAGACAAAAAGAAAAAATGTAGTGGGCCAGATATAAAATTCCCACCTGTAGGCAAAAGGTCTGGCGTAGAGCACCCCGTACACTCCCCCCAGAGATCCTTGGTGGAAAAAGGAGAGAAAGGTGCCAGTGGCTGCAAACACGGCCATGATATGATGCATGTGATGACCAAACACGCGAAAATCGCGGATCCCATCCAGTTTGCGGTTTTCCAGAATGATGGGGAGGTACTCGATGGTCAAAACAGCGAAGTAGGCTGTAATACAGAAGGAGACCTCCGTCAACATGGAGTGGACATTGGCATGCCAGAATATGAACCAACCCCGTATGGGCTGGCCAATATCAATGGCGAGCATGGCTATGGCGCCCGAGTAGCAGATGAACCCTATGATTACAGCGGCGTTAATAATATCCTTTAATTCCTTTTTCCCGATAATATAGGTGAGGAATCCGGTGAAAAAGGCCCCTGCCCCAAGGGCAATGACCGCCAGATCGAAAACGATCCAGAGGGCAAAGGCAAAGATGTTGCTCATATTGGTCTGGTTCAGCCCTTTTATGAGAACGAGAAAGGCGGCCAAAAGTCCCCAGGCCAAAAGCCCTGCCCAAGGTAATGTCCAGAGGAAGAAGGTCTTAGGGGAACACCTCTTTACGCCTTCTGGAAGCAATGCTTCATCCATTTCCTATTCCTCCTTAGTGCTGCTCAGCGATGCAACGGCTTAACCCGTTGCCTTTATGACGGGCCGAAATTCTTCGGGTCGATAATTGTCTGCCTTTCTTCTGACCCAATCCTTGGTGGTGATATAATAAACCTTTGGCTCTGTGCCAAGGCGTTCCAGAAGTCTGAAGGCATATGGACTCTTACTCAGCTGGGAGACCCTGTGTCCCGGGTTGTTAAGGTCTCCAAAGGTGATGGCCTGGACCGGACAAGCCTCAGTACAGGCCGTGATATATTCGCCCTCCTCAAGTTCTGTTCGATCTTCGGCATAGGCCTTGTTCTTTGCTCTCATGAGACGATGGTGGCAAAAGGTACATTTTTCCACCACCCCCCGCATGCGGGGTGAGACCTCCGGGGAAAGCGAGCGTTCCAGGCCCTTAGAAAAGGGCTTGATTAGGCCATAACCGTCCCACCAGTTAAAATACCTGGCATGGTAAGGACAAGCGGCCTGGCAATATCTGCATCCTATGCAACGCGTGTAGATCTGGCTAACAATCCCTGTATGGTAATCCGTCTCTGTGGCCGTTGGGGGGCAGACAGAAACGCAAGGCGTGTGATGATGACAGTGCATGCATGGTCTGGGGAAATAGCTCACCTCCGTATGGGGGAATTCCTTTCCATTGGTGATCTGATAGAGTTGCATCCAGGCGATGCTACGCTCCTTGTCGGATTCGTCAGCCCTGACGCCCACATTGTTTTCAGCGGCACAGGCAACCATGCACGTGCCACAACCGGTGCATTTGTCCAGATTGATGACCATACCATATTTGTATTTACCCTTTTCCTCTTTCATTCTCTACCCCGTTCCAAGAAATGGTTAATGGGCGTTACGCCTTTAT
>JASFIT010000022.1:0-21313 GCA_050122535.1 Desulfobacteraceae bacterium
GTCAAGAGATAAGAAAACCTTTTGAGAGGATCTATCTGATGCTTAACAAACCCTTTGGCTACATATGCGCCTTGAGCGATCCCGCTGAAAGGCCCATTGTGTCCGATCTCTTGAAAGATATCAAAGAGAGGGTCTACCCCGTTGGGCGCCTAGACTTTGACACCCTCGGATTATTGCTACTGACCAATGACGGCGAATGGGCCCATCGCGCCACCCACCCACGCTATCATGTTCCCCGGACGTACAAGCTAACCCTGGAGGGCAAGATAACTGATGAGGCCTTGAATCGCTTGAGAAGAGGCATCCGACTTGAGGACGGTCCGACAGGCCCTTGCAAGGTCACTCCCATACAGCAGGCTGAGCAAAAGAGTATTATCCGGATGACCATCACTACGGGGAGATCGAGGATACTCAGGCGCATGCTGGATGCAGTCGGATACAAGGTCATTCACCTCATCAGGACAGGTTTCGGAAGTCTTGAATTGGGTGAACTGAAAATTGGCGATTACCGCCATCTTGAGAGCCACGAGATCCAGGCCATGAAGAAAATGGTAGGGATGGCTTGAGTTTTTTTGTTTACACCCCCCCCCTTTCTGTTGTATGGGTAATATTCTCTTTAATCCACTCAACCGGTTTACGACTCAACCACTTGACCGGATTTAATGGGCGGTTAACTCAGCGGGAGAGTGCCATCCTCACACGGTGGAAGTCATGGGTTCAAATCCCATACCGCCCACCATACAAAATCAAAGGGTTGCTGGAAACACGGGTAACCCTTTTCATTTTAGCCATCATCTACCCAATAGACATTTTTTTCCATCTCCATGCTGTTTTCCGATTCGCTGATTCCATTAAATGCCGGAGAACTTTATGGAATACAACACGAAATAATCCCCTTTCAGGAAATGTTACAACCCCACTAAAAAACGCTTAAATCGAAACGATGCTGTGCATAAACAAAAATACCTAATTTTTTGTTGAGAGAGGTTGGGTTTTTGGGTTTTTAGTGCAATAATATCCTGATGAAATTTTTTTTTTACGCAATTATCTTGGTGATACCATTCATTTCAGCGTGTGCAAGCACGCTTCAAGAAATAATCACGTGTGATCCGCCTCAGGCCCATATTTACTGGGGAAAAACCACATCTGCTCTAAAAGAGACAGGACACAAAACGCCATATTCAAGGTCTATCTCTGGATCCAGGTGGGAACCTTGGTGTTATCAGGTCAGGAAAGAGGGGTACCATGAATCACAGATCATTTGCAGAGAAGAAGAGGGCTATCGTTATATTGACTTTCGCCTTGTTCCCCTCAAGACGACCATCACCTCACAGCCCCCTGACGCAGCTGTCTACTGGGGCCCATCTGAGCAACAAATAGGAAAGACAATACACAGGACGCCTCGAACTGTGACCGTCAAGGATCACCCCAACGGGGCAAGTTGGAAGGACTGGTATTACCAAGTCAAAAAGGAAGGATATTATGATTCTGAAATCGTTTTTATGCCTCTAAAGGCAAACGACCGGCAGATCCACTTTGAGCTGAAGCCCATCTCAACACAACCGCTCCACAACTCAAAATGATCGATTTGAGAAATCATTCCACCAATAGATCTGGTCTCAGAATAGATGAAAAGATTTGATCGGGGTCCATGAACTAGATATTTCAACCCTGGCGAATCGCTTGCGATGGGTGCAGGAAGGTAAAGGAACAGTGTACAGGATTTTCGCCACATTGTTGCTCCCCATATTGTTATGTTCTTGTATCGACGAGGTCTATTGGACCCGTCCCATTTCTGATATTCAAAATGCCGAGATAGATGAGAGGCTATTTGGAAGCTGGAGATTAAAAAGCATGGAAATCTATCTCCACATCGGTAAAGGGGATGAATCTTCGATGGACTTTGTTTGCCAAGAAATGAGTGGTGAATTGAAGTCCTTCCATGGCATCATGCACATTTCAACGCTGGGTAGGAGAGCTTTTCTGAATACAAGACTATTTGATCCTCAGATAAAGGGAATTCCTGAAGCCTATCTCATTGCTGAATACGAGATAAAGGGGAAAGAGAATCTGATAATGTATTTCCCTGGCCGTGATTATATAAAGGAGGCAATAGAGACTAAGATGTTGTTGGGAGAAATTGCAGGGGGTTCATCTGGGCCCATCATTGTTCGATCTGATTCGCAGCAGATCAAGGCGTTTCTAAGGAATTCTCCCCATTGGATATTCTCGAAGATCAAGAATTTTGAGCGGTTACGATTCTAGAAATGAGACCTGCATTAATGCGTGTTCAAACTTTTAAGAGAAGAGCGAAAGAGCGTATGCATGTCGATTAAGGAGGAGATGTGGACATGGAGGAACCGAGAGAAGTAGCCGTAAAATTGAACGATAGATTTTTCACCATTGATTTGCCCATTGAAGACGAGAAACTCATAGCTAGTATTTTTCTGGGATTAGCCAGATATGTAAACACCGTCTCTCCCATAAAGGTAAAACAATCATATGTTACATTTTCGGGCACACAGGAGGTGATCGCCAAGCTAATTTCAAAACCTCAAGAAATTGCTGAATGGGGCAAAGAAACAAAAGGGTTGATATCCGGATTACGCAAACGTTAATTGCCCTCCAACAGAACGCATCGTCCATTCCTCCCCCACCTCCTCCAACCGAGTGCTGGCTGGTTCAATGATGCACAAAAACCTTTAAGGTTTGCACAGCATGATGTGCAGCTGTTTGAACTGATCACTCGTCCAGTTTTAGCTAAGTAGTAGCTAATGCAATACAATTCATTTTCAGGCTTTCATGGTATCATTCTTGCTATCAATCCTAGGGGGATTTTTACTCACGTATGGGCTAGGTCTTTGAATCATGGGTTCAATGACAAACTTGCTTTGACCTGGACCGAACGCTCAATGGGGCAGGTGTAAGGAATTTAGAACGTAAAAATCAGGGATCCACTGATTGTTTTTTATCGCTGCATTAGCCTAAGATATGTTCCTCTCCAAGACTGGGCTGAGTCGAAGGGTGGATGAACTGGACGTGAAAGGAATAATATTGACTCTGTATTCTTTTTTATGAGAAAATATAGCAAATTTAAGAGCTGTAATACCAAGTTGGGTTTAGTTTTCTTGAAAAAGGAAAATCATTCATGATTAAACTCTATATGATGGACGGGTCAGATGAAGGTCAGTCTTTCGACCTCAAGACTGATATCGTCTACGCCGGACGCTCAGCTGATAATCACATCCAAATGAAGGATAAATTTATCTCTCGCAAACATATAAAGATTCTTAAGAAAGGTGATAAATATTTTGTTGAGGACCTAAAGAGCAAAAACGGCACATTTGTAAATGGACAGCAGATCCGTCCTGGTGTTGAACATGAAGTGGGAGAAGGGGTTCCCATTGTTCTTGGCATGAGTGTGCTTTGCCTAGGCAAGGCATGTTTAGAGGATGTAATACCTTTTCTGGATTCCATCGATCTTTCCAAGGAGATCACTGAAAGTGAGACAATCGTGGTGCAGGACAGACCGATGACTTCACAGAAAAACATGGACCTGATTAACAAGGTCTCCGATGTCCTCATGCAATCAACGGACATCAATGAGATTTTGCAGAAGATCCTAGAAGCCATTCTGGATCTTCTCAAAAGGGTAGACAGGGGAGTCATTATGCTCATTGATCCTAAGACAAAGAAGATTTCCGATGTCATCCCCAAGAGTCGAAGGCCTGGTGATGCTACCCATAAGATATACAGCCGGAGTATTGTTGAACGTGTTATAAGAGAGGGCAAACCGATTATGATGTTAGACACCCTCAGTGAGGATGAAGCTGATCGTTCTGAGAGTATGGAACTGATGAGGGTGAGGTCTGTGATGTGTGTCCCCTTGATCAGCAGATCTCAAATCAGGGGGGTTATCTATGTGGACTCGGTGATCCGACCCCATGGATTTCGAAATGACGACCTTTCTCTTCTCACCGCCTTGAGTAGCTCGGCCGCTATTGCCATAGAGAATGCGTTGCTCTATGCGAAAGAGAGGACCGGGACAATGCACTGAGTATTCTGAGAGAAATGATGAAACGCTGCATATTTGGAGGCATCAGAAATGGGAGAGAGTAAGCAAGAGGCGGATCGGGTGATGTCACAAGCCATCATCGAGTTCCTTATTCTTAACATCCCCATACTAGGAACTTTAAGAGACAAAGAGCTGATGGTCATAGAGAAGTACCTGAACTTTATTGAGCTAACGCCTGGGGAAATGGTGTTTGAAGAGGGCGATCGAGGGGATTACGTATGTTTTGTGGTGGAGGGCTCGCTGGACGTGGTTAAGAGATCCGAAACAGGAGAGGAAATCGTCATATCCACACTCTCAAAGGGACGTTCAATCGGGGAAATGTCTGTCATTGATGACCTCCCTCGCTCTGCAAGCGTGAAAGCCCGCACAAAGGCCACCCTGCTCACATTGTCAAGGGAGAACTTCGATTATATACTGGCCGAGCATTCAACGATAGGCGTCAAGATTCTCAAGGGAGTCGCCCGTCTGCTCTGCCTTAACTTACGGAAAACATCGAGCAGACTCGCTGACTATATGCTGCCGCTCGGCTAAGATGGGGGAAGTATGAACAAGGGTGGTAGGCGCTCTGGGATTGAGAGAAGAGATGTTTCCCATCTCGAGTATGTTCCCGAAAGACGATCCGGCCAAGATCGAAGAAGTGTTATTGATCGCAGAAGTGGTGAAGAACGAAGAAGCGGTATAGAGCGGAGAAGTGGTCTTGAACGGAGAAAGGGCAAGGCGCGGGAATTGAGTATAGATCGGAGAAGTGGGATCGATCGGAGAAACGGCCAGGACCGGAGAGGATTTGTGATGCCTTAATCTGTTCTTTACAAATATGGAGACCTTTGAAACCAAAAGAAAGGCAGGGTTGACCCCCCTGCCTTTCTTTCTTTTAAAGTCCTATTTGGGAGAGCTCAACTTGCATCTGATACCTTGCTGGTGATCAGGAATATTCAAAAACACACTGATTTTAATAATGAAATGTGAATCAGATGCTAAATCTGGCTTGGCGCTTCATAATTGACTATTTTCGCTTAACTATTTATAATATTATTTATCTCTATTTGGTTAAACATCGCAACGGCCTTTGTGCTTTCTCAGCTTTGCAATAAAGGGCCCTAAAAAAGCAGCGCCTATTTTGAAATCTTCAATTACACCAGACTCCATTAAATTAGAGTAACGCGGGATCTGAAAGATCCCGCGTACTTATGCAGGGCCAAAAGAAAGGAGATTTCATGACCAAACGGGACCAGCGCCGGCGTTCCTATATCGTCAATAAGCCACTCCAATATAGATTTCTTGCTATTATCCTTATTTACTGCCTTACCATCGTACTCTTCTTGGCCGTCTTCCTTTTCGTGCCAGACATTATACGCATGCAGGATGAAACCCTCAGTTTGGAAGCCCGAGCAGGTGCTGCCAATAAGATACTTACCTTGCATGCAAGAGTCTGGCCCGCAGTCATCGCCATTATCTGTGTAGCTGGATTCCATTCTTTTCGTTCTTTCCACAGGCTCATCGGCCCCCTGCACCGCTTTCGTTCGGTCTTTAAGCAGGTGGGGCGTGGAGACATGAGTTTCAGAGTTCAAATAAGGGAAAAAGACTATTTGCATCAGGAAGAGGCTGCCCTCAATAAGATGTTGGGGAAGATTGCTGGAAAAGTAAGAACTATACAACAGGTGGGCGCAGAGGCTTTGAAATCTTTAGGCGAGTTGGAGGGGAAAGTGAACCAAGTCCCCAACTGGAGCGAGACCCACAAAGAGCTGATGCGTCGTCACCGCATACGCCTGGAAACACTGTTGGAGACAGCTCACTACTTCCGGGTAAAAAAAGCGGAACAAAAGGACGATGCCACCAGTGCATGATATTTGCGAAAAATGATATCGAAGGTCACTCAACAGAATATAACACATCCTGTCGCGTTGAGATGGGCGAGACATTCAGAATCCCAGATTTCTGCCGGCTACACGCTTATTGAGCTATTGGTCGTGATTGTCCTGCTCGCTACCTTGATTGGTGCCGGAATTCCTCTCTATACAGCCTATATCGAGAAGGCGAGAATTACCAGAGCCGAGGAAGAGATAAGCACCCTGCAGAAAGAAATCCAGATGTATAAACTAAGCAAAAAGGTCTTGCCCCGTAAGCTAAGTGACATCAGGGAATCAGATCTGATGGACCCTTACGGCAGACCATATCAATACCACAATTTCACCAGTGCCGATGAAAAGGAGAAAAGACGGAAGGACCGGTTCCTGGTGCCATTGAACGCGGACTATGACCTTTACAGTATGGGTAGAGATGGAAAAAGTGAACCGCCCCTTGCTGCGAAGGAAAGCCACGAT
Organism: Desulfobacteraceae bacterium; assembly: GCA_050122535.1. Lineage (GTDB taxonomy): Bacteria > Desulfobacterota > DSM-4660 > Desulfatiglandales > HGW-15 > JASFEQ01. The sequence continues at coordinate 6,397 of JASFIT010000022.1, forward strand.
GACATTGTCCGGGCCAATGAGGGCATATACATAGGGCCAGTTTCCGAGTTCTGATCACGTTTTGGATCATGAGAATAGTAGGCCTTTTTCTTACACTCGCTATTTTGGCTTTCCTTTTCGGATGTCTGTCCGAGGGGCCTGAAGGCGTTCCCACTGAACTGATAGGGGTCTGGAAAACCTCTGCCCCCAAATATAAGGACTGCTCTATTGAGTTAACCAGGGATTACATTATTTTCACAAACAGCCGCGCAGCAGCGCATATTGAAGCAAATTTTGTCCTTAGAACGAAACAGGTACCAGAAAGAGGATACTTTTTATGCACCATACTCTATGAGAATATTAACGAGCAAAGATACAAGTTCTCCTTTTCTTACTACCCGGCAAAGGGTGGCGTGATAAGACTGAAAAACCAAATAGAGGTGGAGTGGAAAAAGGTTAGACCGATTGCAGGCCAGGAAAGCTCCCCTATTTCTGGCTAAACGATCACCTTCGACGATACTTAACTAAATCATACCCTTCTTTGGGCACAATGGTCAGGAGGTCATTCATTGGCAAAACCCACATTCAACGTAGGACAAAAAGTCGAGGACTACGTCATAGAGAAACAGATAGGAAAAGGGGGAATGGCAGAGATTTTCTTGGCGGAAGACCATGTCCTGAAACGGAAAGTGGTCATTAAGAGAATAAAGCCGCGTTACAGTGAGAGAGAGCATTTTAAGAAGCAATTCCTAAGGGAGGCGAGAATACAGGCCAATCTGGATAATCCCCATATTGTTCAGATACTCAGGATGTTCAACCATGAAGATAACCTCTGCATCGTTATGCCACTCATAAGAGGGACGGATTTGGCGAGGGTCATAAGAAAGGCGAAGGCCATTCGAGAGAGCAAAGGCGGAAAAGGGGCCTTATCCGTCCAAAGGGCTGTTAATATTTTCTTGCAGATCCTGGAAGGGATTGGATTTGCTCACAAATATAAAATTATACACGGAGATATTAAACCTTCTAACATCCTCTTGGATCAGCAGGGAAGAGCCAAGGTTGCCGATTTTGGCCTTGCCTTTCTCGCGCGCTACGGAAAGAACAAAAAGGGAGAAATTTCCCTCGTTGGCACGCCTGTCTATATGTCTCCAGAGCAGATCCTAGAGGAAGAGGTGGACACCCGATCCGATATCTATTCCCTTGGGGTGACCTTCTTTAACATGCTAACGGCAAGTTTTCCCTCGGGAGACAGAACCAAGGCCACGGAATTGTTAGAATATCACTTGGAAGGCTCCCGTGAGGAAGCGAGATTAATGCTTGACGAATTTGAGGACATTCCGCGTCACATTAAGGGGGCCATACTAAATGCACTAGATAGGGATCCCAACAACAGACATCAGAGTTGTCTGGAATTCTCTCTGGCCATAAAAGAGGACGCACCCTATGAGATGTATTCCGAGCTGCTCAGGTTTAGTCTCTTGACCAAGGATAACATCACTTCATCGGAGAGATCGTATTTGGATAAGATCGCATCCAGAAAAGGGCTTGCTCCGGAGGAGGCGAAAGCCCTTGAGATTAGCATGCGAAAAGAGATGGGCCTGCCCAGCCTAGACTTTATAAAAGAGTATAGAGACGCCTTAAATGATCTTTTGTCAAGGGGGAGAGAAAAAGAGGATGTGTATTTGGATAAGCTGGAAAGGATCTATGTGAGAGAGGATAGAATCTCAACTGAGAAGGCAAGATCCATAAGAAAGGAGATGTCATGCTAAGTAAGAACCAGCGCAGGCGTTTCCCCGTTGTCAACCGGTCACTCCAGTATCGGTTTCTGGCCATCATCATTGTCTACAGCTTTGTCATTGTTCTTTTTTTGGCGGCCTTCCTTTTCGTACCCGACATTATCCGACTGCAAGACGAATCCCTCGCTTTTCACGCCCGGGCAGAAGCCGCTGACAAAATGCTCACGCTGCATGCGAGAGTTTGGCCCGCCATCTTCCTCGTCATTTGCCTGGTTGCCCTCCATTCGTTCCGTTTCTTCCATAGACTCATCGGCCCTTTGCACCGGTTCCGGCAAGTCTATGAGCAGGTGCGCAATGGAGACCTGAATTTAAAAGTAAAAATAAGGAAAAAGGATTATCTCCACCAAGATGAGGCGGCGCTCAACGACATGTTGGAGACGCTGTCTGGAAAATGGAGAACCGTTCAACAGACCACAGAAGATGCCTTGAGGTCTCTGGATGCATTGGAACAGACAGGGACCAATACAAACAACTGGAAGGAAAGCCTTGAGGATTTGTTGCGCGTTCACCGCCACCACCTGGAAACGCTGGGAGAAACCTCTCGATACTTCACCGTACCGGGGGAAGAGCAAGGGAACGGAGAGGAGACGCCTGAAGACGAAGGCACTTAACCATGAGAAGTCCTTATGACAGATCCGTGAATCCCGATTTGCTCATGCTAATAGGATACCGAGATTCATGATTGGAAATGGCCTCAGGAAGGTTCTCTTTCATAAGTCCAAGTCCCTATTGGCCCGTGGGAACAGGCATGTCCAGAGAGTCGGCTTGACCCTTATTGTAAGATTGGTCAAAATGAGCCGTAAAGAGTTTGTAGCAGGCTTTACCATCGTTGAGCTACTTACTGTGATAGCTATTTTGGGGACAATCACTGCCATTGGGATCCCCACCTATTCAGGTTACATGAACAAGGCCAGAATCACCAAGGCCATAGCGGATATAACTATCATTCAGAAAGAGATCAAACTCTATGAGATAGACAGGGATGCTCTGCCCAATGACCTTGCCGACATAGAACGGGGAAACTTCATGGATCCGTATGGCAATCCATACCAATATCATCTCCCCACCGGACCAGGTGTGGGGCATAGGCGCAAAGACCAGTGGGACAATCCGTTAAATGACGACTACGACCTTTACAGCACGGGCAGGGACGGACAGAGTGCGCAACACCTCCACAACAAGAAAAGCCACGATGACATCGTCCGGGCCCGTGAGGGAAGATTCATAGGGCTCGCTTCCGAGTTTTAGCCCGTTAATATGCCATGAAAATAGAAAAGACATTCCTCAAGAGCAAGGTGGGACGGCGAATCATGGGGCTCTTTGTCTTTTGTGCCCTCGTACCCATATCAGCTCTGGCCATTGTCTCTTTCACGCGGGTAAGTGGTGAACTGGACAAGCAGAACGAGAGACAACTGCATCAATCCTGCAAGGCGCTGGTTATGTCCATCCTGGAACGAATGAATATCCTTGAAAATGAGTTCACGGCCTTGTGCGCCAATCCTATACTGAGCTCGAGCGCTTTCACGCGCGGGACGAGCGAAGAATATGGTAAGGATCTAGAGCCCCGATTTAAAGGACTTGGGTTCATCACGCATTCGGGCGATCTTTTCCCCCGTTTTGGTCAAATTCAAAACCCACCAGTGCTATCTGCCCAGGAGAACCAACACCTCAGATCCGGCAAAACCCTTGTCCTTACCCATACCAACCCAGACAAACGCTTAAAAATGTACATGATGAGGTTTATTAATTCGCTAGACCGAAAGCAGGGGATGCTGTATGGAGAAATAAACACCCTATATTTATGGCTCCTGAATCAAAAACCAGAGGACATCCTCCCCTATAAGACTGAACTCTTTGTACTGGATAACTCGAATCAGCCCATCTATTCCACGATCCCAGCCCCAGCAGAATTGCGAGAAAGATCAGAGTACAGCATGCCCCGTACCGGCAGGGGCATATTCGAGTGGAAACATGAAAAGGAAACCTACAAGGCGAGTTTTCGTTCGCTAAACATAAAATATAACCCAACGCATCCCCAATGGACAGTGGTCCTTACCGTTCCAAAGGAGACCATTGATAGGCCAATGGCCCAATTCAAACGGATCTTTCCTCTTATCGTTCTCCTCTCCTTTTGGGTGGTATTGCTCCTCGCCTTTGTCCAGATTCGACGAACGACGCGTCCCCTCGAAAAACTTGGGGAAGGCACACGCCGGATAGCCATGAGAGAGTTCGACAGCAGGGTGAAGGTAACAAGCGGTGACGAATTTGAGGAACTCGCCAACTCATTTAACAACATGGCAAGACAATTGGGTAGACAGTTTAACGCCTTGACCACCATGTCCGAAATAGACCGAGCCATCCTCTCTGCCTTAGACACGGAGAGGATTGTGAGAACCGTATTGAGTCGTATGCGCGAGTTCCTCCCTTACGATTCTGTCAGTGTTACCCTGCTTGACCCGAAGGGGCAGAATCCTGGACGCACTTTTATGGAAAGCGACCATCGGTTGAAATTGGTTGAAGATATTGAAATCCCGGTTGGTGAACTGGAAAGGTTTATTGGTAACGAGGAATTATTGTTAATAAATTCGCCTGAAAATCTTCTCCCCTATCTGGCCAAAAATATGGGAAGCGGGACCCAATCGGCTGTGCTGCTCCCCCTTTTCTTTAAAAAGGAACTGGCAGGGATCATTACCCTGGGTTCACTTCGTTCATCCACACCTGATCAGGAAGACCTGGATCAGGCCCGACAACTGGCAGATCAGGTGGCGGTCGCCCTGGCTAACGCCCAACTGCTCGAAGATTTGGATGCGCTCAATTGGGGCACCTTGAGGGCGCTTGCTCGGGCTGTAGATGCAAAGTCTCCCTGGACAGCGGGGCATTCTGAAAGGGTGACGGAAAAGGCGCTTCAAATTGGCCAGGTCATGGGACTTACGCCTGAAGAGTTGGACAATCTGCATCGCGGGGGGTTGCTTCATGATATTGGCAAGATCGGAATACCTGTCAGCATCCTGGACAAGCCAGGAAGACTAACAGACGAAGAGTTCAAAGCGATTCGCCGACATTCGACCATCGGAGCCAGTATCTTGGAACCCATCGCCGCATATGCGCATGCCATACCCATTGTTTTGCAGCATCATGAGCATTTTGACGGCAAAGGCTACCCTGATGGTCTCGCAGGAGAAACCATAAGCTTGGGCGCCCGCATTTTGGCTGTAGCTGATGTGTATGATGCCCTTGTCTCAGATAGACCATATCGAGCGGGAATGGATCGGGAGCGCGTTATGGAGATCATTAAAGAGGAGGCGGGCAAACAGTTCGATCCAAGTGTAGTGCAGGCCTTATTGGAGGTCATAAGGCAATAGATTAACGAGAGGTGAGCAATGCCTGGGTTTAGAAGTACTAAATTGGGAGTGATTTTCTTGGTGTCAGCCATTTCCATCTTTCTGTTGGGATGTCAGCCGAAGGGGGATGAAAGCCTTCCTGCCGAATTAGCAGGGGTGTGGACGAGTTCTTCACCAAGATTCAAAGATGACACCCTTGAGCTAAGCAAAGAATTCATCGTCTTCACAAGCGGCAAATTCCAGGATTTCATCAATGTGAATTTTATACTAAAAGTGGAAAAAAAGTCTGAAAGGAATCACATCCTCTACGTCATTCATTATGAGAATATCCACGATCAAAAATACAAGTTCTCCTTTTACTACTACCCTGCTAAGGGCGGAGTGATAAGACTGAAAAATCAGGTGGACACCGAGTGGAAAAAAGTGAAACCGATTACAGGCTGAAAAAGCGCCCCAATTTCTAACTTAAATTCCCCCCTACTCATTTTTTATACTGATCAGCGAAGGATCGTAGTCTGCCACCTTTTCATAGCCCAGTAGATTCAACAAGGTGGAAGCCACGTTGGAGAGCCCCGGTTTTTCCAGGTGCGCCATTTCATACTCTCCATTGTAGCCCGGGTCATATATGGCAAAAGGGACGGGGTTCAGGGTGTGAGCCGTCTTTGTTTTCTTTCTGCCCTCTTTATCAATGGTGAACATCTGGTCAACATTTCCATGATCTGCCGTGACCACTGCATTGCCTTCCAGGTCCCGGATGGTCTCCAATAGCTCCCCCACACATTGATCAACCGTTTCTACGGCAGTGATCGCGGCTTCCATGACTCCCGTATGGCCAACCATGTCCCCATTGGCAAAATTTAGACGGCCAAAGCGATACTCACCCCCTTTCAACATCTCTGTCGCCGTATCCTTTATTTCCAATGCCTTCATTTTTGGGGCTTTATCGAACTGAATCCTGTCGGATGGAATCTCCATGTAGGTCTCCACCATTTCATCGATATACCCCGAGCGGTTGCCGTTCCAAAAATAGGTCACATGGCCATATTTTTGGGTTTCAGATATGGCGAACATCCTTACCCTTTCAGCACAGAGATATTCGCTGACTGTACGATCAATAGCCGGGGGCAAGACCAGGAAGTTGGGAGGAATATGGGTATCCCCATCATACTCCATCATGCCCGCATAAATAACGTCAGGTAAGGAAACTCTGTCAAACCCATGGAAATCCTTTTCTGTGAAGGCCCGAGAGATTTCAATGGCACGATCCCCTCTAAAGTTGAAAAATATGACCGCATCTCCGTCCACTATCGGGCCCACGGGACTTCCGGAATCCCTTGAAATAACGAAGGAATCCATATATTGGTCTGTGATATCCGGATCTTCTTTATAATAGGTTCTAACCGCGTCAGCGGCTGTTCTGAAAAAACGTCCCTTTCCGAGCACGTGCGCCTCCCACCCCTTTTTCACCACATTCCAGTCCGCCTCGTAGCGATCCATGGTTACCTTCATGCGGCCGCCCCCGGACGCTATACAGTAATCCAGTCCCTTTTCTTTGGAAATTTCTTCCAATTTTTTCTCAGTGGGAATGACATAATCCAGGGCGGATCTTTCATCCACGTCTCGACCATCAAGCAGGGCATGCACTCGCACCCTTTTGAGGCCCAATTGGGCACATCTATCAATCAGTTTATATAATTGGTCAATGTGAGAATGAACGTTTCCATCAGAAAGGAGGCCTATGAAATGGACGATCCCACCCTTTCTGGCTCGCTCAACGATATGGTGCCAGAGGTCTGTTTGAAAAATCTCGCCTGTCTGAAGCGCCCTATTGACGAGACGGGCCCCCTGCTCAAATACCCTCCCTGCTCCCAGGGCATTGTGCCCCACTTCGCTGTTGCCCATATCCGCATCGCTTGGAAGCCCCACAGCGGTTCCATGGGCCTGCAGTTGTGTATAGAGCCTGGAGCTGAATAGCTGATCCAAGGTGGGCGTTTTGGCCAAAAAAACCGCATTGCTTTCAGCTTGCTGGCCAATGCCAATGCCATCCATAATGATAAGTAGGAGTGGTCCTTTACATCCTTGAAAGGACTTCAATCTTTTAAGCGTCAATGACATATCAATTATTGAACTTCCCTGACGACTCTAAAACCGAGGGTGTTGTGTTTGGTGGCAGGGTGGGCAAAGTTTCGATTGGCGGAACGGCATGCCCTTCCATATTTGAACCAGCTTCCTCCCCGACGAACTCTCTCTTTTCCAGTCTCAACGCCTTGGGGATCAACAACTGCACTCGGGGGATAGTCTCCATACCAGTCCTGGACCCACTCCCAGACATTCCCATGCATGTCGTATAGGCCCCAGGCATTGGGTGGATAGCTCTTGACAGGGGCCGGGCCGTCAGTTTTCAATCCCTTGGACTTCACATAATCCACACACTCTTCTGATTTCAAGGTATTGTTACTGTACATAGCCTTTGTACAGTCAATATCCTTCCCCCAGCTGTAGGCTTTTTGACTGCCTGCTCGTGAAGCATATTCCCATTCAGCCTCTGTGGGAAGACGATAGACACCCTGGTTGAGGTCATTTAGTTTCTTGACGAAATCAACACTATCAAACCATGAGACCTTGACGATCGGTTTGTTTCCCTCCCCCTTTTTTCTCCTAAAAAGGCCAAAAAACTTTTTTCCCATCAGTGCGCGCCACTGCTTTACGGTAACTTCCGTAGTCTGCATATAGAAGGGCTTGCTAATGGTTACCTGGTGCTTCACCTCGTCTTTATTGCGTCGGGGTTCGCCCGGCGGACTACCCATCATAAAAGTGCCCGCAGGAATGAGCACAAACTCCATCCCTATTGAGTTGGTGAATCCTTTCTCAGCACAGAGCCCGCGGCAAGGCATAAAGATGTGAATCACTAGAAGGAGGAAAATAAAAACCGATACAAGGCTTATTTTTCTTACTGTTGAAGCCATAAGTGCCCTCCCCTGCTTTCATTCATTTCGCTCGGTGGACGTTTTGAGCTGTGATTGGTGGACTACAGATAATACTTATAAATAAAAGCTGTTTTAATGGTCAAGAAAAATGGGGCTATCTTACTTTCTTCGCTGATGAGAAGCCCTGCTGAGGGATCCACCGAAGGCGAAGGGTAAGAATACGGGAACAAATTTTAGGTGATGAAATCAGGGTCTCATTACGATTACCCTGGTTGAAGGATTACTCAGGCGTTCCAAGCTCTGAGGGCTTATTTCCACACCCAGTCCGTGACCTTTCAGGGGACCGGCCTCCCCACCAGGTCCAAAAGTGACGTGCTCTAGGGTAACATTTTCTTCTATAAGAAACTCGTCATAGGATCCGTCATAATAGACAGCATCAGAGCAGAGAAGGCTCAGAATCCTTCCCGCTGCAGAAAGAATCCCTGATTCCCCCAGCTGGCAACCGACTTGAAAATAGATCCCATGATCACGCAGGTAGTCTATCATCTTCAGGGAATTTCGAAATCCCCCGCACTTTGAAAGCCTCATGTTCACCATTCCATAATAGCTCTCTTTGGCAATCCTCTCCATATCAGCAAGTGAGCATGCTGACTCATCTGCCATCAGCATCACGCCATAGTCACACATCACCTTAGCGAAACGGGAAAGATCTGGATCATCCGGTTTCATCGGCTGTTCCACCACTTTCACTCTGTACTCTAATATGAGCGGTACATGCTTTATCGCCATTTCATAATCCCAAACGCCATTAACATCTACCTTCAACTCATAATCATCTCCGTATATCTGTTTAACCGCGTCAATTGCCTCTCTGTTTTTTTTAAGGTCGCTACCCAGTTTGAGCTTTAGCTTTTTGATTTTTCTCGCTTTAATTAAATGGCATACCTCCATCACCCTCTGCTTATCAGCCAGAGGAATGGCGCCTCCATAAGATATTCTATTTACGTAGAAATCCTTTGGGAAATAGTCGGTGATAGATTTCTTTTCTTTTTTGCCAAGAGCGTCCAAAAGCGAAGTCTCAAGGGCGCATATCGCGGAGTTAGTCTCCTTCCCTTTCGTAAGCTTGTCTACGAGATTCCATATTTGGGAGACATCAGTCAGGTCCCAGGGAAATAACTGCTCCCGTGTAAAACTCATTATGCTTTCAGCGGTTCCTTTTTGAGTTTCGCCCGTGACATAGGATCTTGGAGCACCCTCCCCGTAACCTGCCACTTCTTCACGGTCGGCGATGACCTCTACTATGATGTTATTAACTGAAGACCTTGTTCTTAAAGAGTGGGAAAAATCAAAGGAAAAAGGGAGAGAAATTTGATGGACTATAATCTTGTCTATCCCCATCGGTCCTTGTCGGCTATGCAGAAGGTTAGGAGGATGGCTTGATGGGCAGTGTTAACGAAAACACTGTTCCTTCATTGACTTCGCTCTTCACTTCGATGGTCCCTCCATGGTCCTGCATGTTTTGATCCGCTATAAAGAGACCGAGCCCCGTCCCGTCATGCATGTCACTCCTGTGTTTGGTGGTAAAATAGGGGTCAAATATCGTGTCTATATTAGATGGGGGAATTCCAACGCCGCTGTCTTTGATTTCAATGCGAATGCTCTCTGGCTTCCCCTTTTCAATGCGTTTTCTGCTTGAGATCTCAATCTTTCCCCCTTCAGGTGTAAACTCCACGGCATTTGAAAGGAGATTGAGGAAAACCTGTTTCATTTTTTCAGGGTCAAGCCATACTTGACCGATCTCCGAATCTAACTGACGTATGACGTCGATCTTCTTGGCATTGGTTTGTGGGGAGACAAGGAGGATCATTTTGTCGAGCAGGCTATTCAGATCATCGAACTTGAACTGGGATTCTTTGGGCTTTACCAGATCCAAGAGCTCTGTAATCAAATTGTTTACCCTTGCAGTCTCTTCCATGGCGATCTTATGAAAGTCCCTCCTGAGTTCTTCATCTTCATATTTTGTGGGCAGTAATTGGATAAATGTCCCAATGGCTGTCATGGGATTCTTGATCTCGTGGGCCAACCTCGCGGCCAGGTTGCCCAAGAAAGAGAACTTCTCCGTCCTACTCAGCAGGGCATGAGATCTTTTTAACTCCACCATTTGTTCTTGCAACCTGCTGTAAAGTCTCGCGTTTTCTATGGCAATGGCAATCTGGGGAGCAAAAACCTGTAGTGTTTCACGGGTCTCCTTCGGAACTCCGCCACTATCAACAGCATCTGTAGCAATGACTCCGATAACCTTAGAGCGGGTTATGAGTGGTACCACGTATGCAGAAGTGGGATTGCTATAGGCCAGTATGATGTTTTCTCTCCGCAATTTGGAACTCTGCACATCAGGGATATACTCTGGTCGTCCCGTATTGGTCACTCTCACAAGAAGATTGCTTAGACGATCCAGTGAAACCCTATATGTTTTGATCTCCTCTGGCACTTCACCATCAAAGCCCAGACCATGTAGATATTCAAGACAGCTTTCCTCTTCGTTCACAAGCATGATGAGCGCACGGTGGATTTTACACACACTGGACAAGATACTCATAATCACATCCAACAGCTGCCCTAAATCCAATACAGAGAGAATCGCCTTTCCTGTCTCCTGGATGGCCATGATTTGTTTGATTCTTTGATTCAGGTCCACATTCAGCTGGTTCACCTCTTCATACTTTTGTTCGATGACCTTTTTGTCTTCCTCCATCTCTTTTATCGTTTCCGTTAGAACATTCTTGGAGGTGGTGAATCTGGAAAGGATCTCGTGAAGTCTGTTTCTAGCAGGCCATTTTAGATGGTATTCACAATATGGGGCACCTTCGAAATAGCAGCGTTCTTCTCTCAGGGTGAGAGGAGATCCGCCCCAGACTAGAGGCAAAAAGGTGTATGCGCCTTGATTATATAGACATATATCTTTCGACACACCCATGTGGCGATTCCAGTGCAGCCGTATGATCCCCTCGTTTCGCTTGACCTCAACCAGCTCGATCCGCTTGTTCCTGTTCCACTTGTCGTTTATTTTTTGAGCATGCTTGAGGGCTACTTTGGAGGACCAAAAAGCCTTGACGATGATGCGCTGGCCATAGCCCAAAGAGATTTTTTCCGAAGCATAGTTCCCAATCTTATAGGCAACCATTTCGTCATTGAGAAGCTTTCTAGCCCTTTCAAACACCTTGGAAAGAACGGTGCAGGAAATCCAGTTGTTGTGATCTCTCAAAAAAGCCTCCGGATCTGAAAGGGCGTCAATCTCAGGGTGCAGATTATTCAAGAGGCTGGCACAATCTCCGCCCTTATATTCCTTAACATAGTCCAGAATGGCCCTAGAATTTATGCAGCTTGTTTCTTGTTCCATTTCTTTTGTGGGCTAAAGTGGCAAACTACGCATGCTTCTTTGGCTTGACATCCATTCCTTATACTTCAGAGTCAGACTCGGGATTAAACCTCTGAGAGCTGAGAGGCTTTCTCCACGCACGTTAAGTACCGTCCTCTCCACACCCATAAAACATATATCAGAAATCGCATCATCCTGTAAGGCATGTGAAGGAAGTCTAAAAAAGGGCATCATGTCCAAAAGTTTTGCCTGGAACTTCGGCGTGTAATTTGACAGATTAAATATCTCTCTCGTATAGTCTAGAATGGTTTCAAAATCCAAATGTTTGGATGGTTGTCTGACGATATTTTGTCCGAAAACACCGTCGTTGTCAAAGACAATATTTGGTAGGGCCCGCGCTTGATCATGGACCTTGGTTTTGGGGTAGGCATGACATTCTCCAATTTTAAATATGTATCCCCCCTCTCCTCCTCTTTCTGACAGCTTTTCCGCGAAACGTAGGCTCTCTTCAAGGTCTGCCTCGCTATCCCCCGGATACCCGGCAATCATGAAAACCATCAAGGGAATCTCACTTTTCACAGCCTCATCGAATATTCTGACCGTGTTGGAGATGTATCTCTCATAATGATTCTTGTCTTTGACTTTATTCATCCGCCTCAAAGTATTGTAACTTGCCGATTCAAACCCTAAAGCTAACGCACCACATATATCCGAAATTTGGGTCAGGACGGATGGATCAAGCACATCTGAACGCGTCTCAAAATTAACCTTCATGTCCAATGAGCGAATGAACGGAAACAGGTCAAAAGACTTGAATAGGGCGTCGCTGATCAGCAGGGTCTGTGCACTGCTCTGTTGAGACAAACTTGTCAAGTCTTTCCGAATGATTTGATGTGGAACCTCTCGTCTGGCAGGGCGTATAGAATCCTCCATACAATAATTGCACTTAAAAGCACATCCCCGACTGAACGCGTATGGGAGGATATCATACGCCCTAGGATATCTTAACAGCTCCAGATCGAGAGGCACCTTTCTGGCAAGATCAAAACGCACGCCCTTTTTGCTTGCTTGTATGTGCCCATTTTGTTTCCAGGACAGGTTTGCTATCTTTTCATTGAGTGGGTCTTTGCCTTTTACGAGAAATTCAATGATCCTGACAGCAGGGATTTCACCTTCACCGATCACAACCGCGTCGACCGTTGATGTCCTTGAGAGTATCTCCTCGTAGTAAATGCTCGGAAAATACCCCCCCACGAACACAAAAATGTCAGGGTCATATTCCTTTATAAGCTCTGATAAATGGATAACCTCTTCTGCCTGGGCAATAGCAGTGCACGAGATGCCCACACTTATGGGTTTTAATTGAGCGAGGTCTTTAAGAAAATCCCGGTATACTTGATCCTTGCCCTCCTGAGTAAGAGGCAACCCATAATCTACCGGCATAGAAATAACCCCAACCTCCACCTGAGGCATATTGGATTTTACAAAGCTCGCTATCTCCATGAGGGGCAATGGATAGGCTGGGACATACATCCCTATGTTTCTAGAAATCGGTTCAACGAATAGAATCAAAGTAGGTTCCCAACTCAACCAATTGCTTGACGGTTTTGAGGAAGACTCATTCAGCTGTCAACTGGGGAATGAAGGACTGCCTTCAAACTCCCATAGCAATCTGTCTGATATCTTTAAATTTTATCACAATTGTCTTGTCTTATGAAGCTTTACCCAAAGAGGGTTTTAATGTAGGGAGGGATTTCAATTCATCACGAGGGGAGCCATGAAGTGTAGAGGTTTTCATCCCTGCGTATTTCTTCCACTGATACCATTCTTCAGGATATTTATAGATGTAGAGCTCTAGCAGTTTCAAGGCTGCCGCTCCCACGGATATTCGGGGTCTGTAAAGGATTCGGTTTTCCATTTCTTCCCAAGGAGTCAAAACTAGCTTATAGCGAGATTCGGTCTCTCTATGCATAACACCAAAAACAATAGACGCCTGTGCTCTTTTCATAAGGATGTTTATTGTCCTATCTAAATTCACCGACTTCCCCAGGAAGGAATGGATTTGATGCGTTGCAGGCTTCCACTCGTCTATTTCGTCGCATTGGGTAATGACAATTCGATTCGCCTTAAGGTTGTCCAGAATAGCTTTTAGAGCATTGGGTGTGTTGTCCACGTCAATGATTTTAGCGCCGAACTTCTCCGCTTTTTCCATGGAGATATCACGTAGACGGCTTGACGAGAATCTCGCGAGGATAGTAACTGGGTAGTTGTTGGCCGCCAAATAGCCGGGAAGAAACTCAACAGCCCCAAAATGTCCGCTTATTAGTAATACCCCTCTGTTTCTTGACAGCCCCTCTTCTATCGCTCTCATTCCCTGGCTATCCATTTGTTTTGCCAAGAAATGCCTCAATGTTTCCGCTGAAGAAAACGCATTAAAGAGCTTTTCATAGTAATGGGATCGTATCCCTCGAAAGACGCGCCGCTTGAGAGATTTTATTTCAGCAGCGGATTTTTGGTTTCCAAAAGCAGCTTCAACGGCCTGTTCAATGAGTTGTTTTTCGCCTTTTTTTAGGAAAAAGTAAAAGGCACCCAGGAAAGTTATGTAATGGTATGCGATTCTCCAGCCCAGCCGGTGATATAAGAAGATATTAATTTTCCATTGCAGGAAAGAACTTAAATTGATCTTCACCAAAACCCCCCCTTTTTTAAAAAAGGCCCCAGTTGAAGAAAATGTTACAAGTAGTTCCCCAAACCCGTTTAAATTAATGGGATTTTTCAATTTCTGTGCCAACAAGGATCAGCCAGCTAATTTAGGTTTTCAACAGATATTTGAGGGAAAAGATCGTCCTCATTGGTATTGAAATTTCGCATTTGAAGTCATTTAACCTTAATCTGGAATAATCAACTTTGGGTGGCGTTTTGAACGGCGGAAGTGGGAGGAAGGATAATCCTGTAAGATTTGGTGACCATTCAAAAAAAAGACCGTGCACAAATGAACACCTAATGTGCATTTAATTTGACAAGCTCTTTGATTGACGAAAGGGAGATTTTGTGCTCATATAAGCCGCCAGAGCAATCTTAGGGATTTCTCAGGGCGCTGGCAAAAAGCTGGAGGAATGACCTAAAGTGGATCCACATATGCGAGACCGGCCCTAAGAAATCGGGGCTCTCCAAAAAACCGACAGGACAGATAGGGCGTATGGATAAAAGGCCGACTATTCTAGTGGTTGATGACGAATACGGGGTCCGCCAGTCCTTCAACATGGTCTTGAAGGATGATTATACTGTCCTTCTCACCGGTACAGGGGAAGAGGCAATCGACATATTTACAAAGAGTCCTGTTGACTTGATCCTGCTCGACATCCTCCTGCCTGATATAAACGGCATCGATCTTTTGGAGAAGTTCAAGGAATTGGACCCCAATACCGAGATCATTATGGTCACCGCCGTCAAGGAGATCCAGACTGCCGTAAAGGCCATTAAACTGGGGGCATA